>CALHIO010000220.1 GCA_938030915.1 uncultured Gemmatimonadota bacterium | reverse complement strand
CGACGACCCCACGGCGATCGAGGTCCGACAGCTTCGCATCACACCCGAGGTGGCCCTCGTTCTGCTGGGCGATACCGAGACCTTCTTCGTGCAGGCGTTCGGCAGTGGCGGGGCGACCGCGTCCTCAGCCGGGGTGCGGTGGACAACCGCGGACCAGACGATCGCCACCGTCGATAATGATGGCGAAGTCCGGGCGGTCAGGGAGGGTCGGACGCTACTCGTCGCACAGTTGGCAGCAACGGCCGACACAGCGGTGGTCGAGGTGTACGAGCCACCCGCCTTCACCACCTTTCAGCCGGGTGTGAGCTACTTCGGCAGACGTGAGTACATCGAGTACATCCCGGGCGAGCTTCCTGTCGTGATCTCAGCACCCCACGGGGGCCGCCTGGCGCCCCTCGAGATCCCGAATCGGCAAGGCGGAACTCAGGTCGCCGACCAGAATACGCTCCAGCTCACCCACGCCGTGCGCGACGCCCTCATCGATCTGACAGGCCTCGCTCCACATGTGGTCCTGGCGCATCTCGATCGCGCGAAGCTCGATGCCAACCGCGAAATCGTCGAAGCGGCCGAGGGCAATCCGTTCGCGGAGCGTGCGTGGAACGAGTACCACGACTTCATCCGTGCGGCACGCTCCGTAATCTCCACCAACGGAGAGGGCATGTACTTCGACGTGCATGGCCATGGCCATCCGATTCGCAGAGTCGAGCTCGGATACCTGCTGTCGAGAGACGATCTGAACCGCCCCGACGCCTCGATCAGCTCTCTCAGCTATGTACTCCGCTCCAGTATTCGGGAGATCGGCCGGGACTCACCGACCCCCTTCGCCGAGATCGTTCGGGGTGAGGTGAGCTTTGGCGGCATGCTCGAAGCGGAGGGAATTCCAGCCATACCGAGCCCAAACAGTCCCATGCCGGGCGACGACCCCTACTTCACTGGAGGCTACAGCACCCGGGAGCACGGGTCGTTGCTCGACACCGAGCTGGTGAGCGGCATTCAGCTGGAGCATCACTTTTCCGGGATCCGGGACTCGGACGCGAATCGCCGCGCGTACGCTGAGATCCTCGCGCGGGTCATCCGCGATTACATGCTCGAACACATGGGGTTTTTCGAGCCGGAGTGACGAACACGCGAACGGGGGTGGCGGACTCGCGGCCCACCACCCCCGTTTTCAGAACGTGCGTTCTGTTCTTGCGATCAGCCGCCTCGCTTGCGGCGGAACGGACGCCGTCCATCCTCGGCCGCGAGGTCGATTTCAATCGCATCACCGTTCACGGTCGCGTCCGCATACTGGGTGCCGTTGAAGGTAATGACCACGGTCACCTCACGCGTGCTGGCGCCTTCTGCGGTGGTGCGAGTCGCAAGCATGGAGCGCGAGATCGTGCCGGAGAGCGGGTAGCGGGGCTCTGTTCCCGGAATCGGCACTACGATGTTCGTATACGTGGCCGTACCGCTCATGGAGTGAGACCGCTCGGTTCCATCCTCCAGCACACCGCTCCGAGCCACAGAACTCTCCGAGGAACCGTTCCATGTGCGGGTCGCCTCCTCGCCGGCGAGTCCGCTGACGATCATGCTCCGCTCCCTGTCGATCTGGGCCGTGAAGCGCTCGCGTTCAATCAGGCCCGACATCGCATGGTCGATGTGGATCTCGTCCGTCGTGAGCGGATCGTACGCATCCTGCTCGGCTCCGCCCTCATCATAGAAGACGACGCTTCGGCTGCGCTCGAGTGAACCACTCCAACTCCTGCGACCACCCGAGTGTGCAGTCGAGTGTGGCCCATCACCGGGCGCGCTCAACGCCGGCGTAGATCCGAACAGGAAGGGCTCGCGCCACATCCGTGCTTCCTCGATCGTCGCATCGGCCGCCACCATCGCGGCATCGATCACCAGTGTATCATCGAGGCTTTCGATCGAGGTCGCGTCGTCGCACGCGGCCCCACCGACCACCACAGCGACAAGCGCGGTCCGTGAAAGCCATCGCATCGTCTTCGTCATGTCTCATGCTCCGCCAGGAGGGTCTTTGCGCACCGTTGTGAATGAACAGAGTGCCCTTTACACAGAATCGTTAAAACCGATGCCGTTTCGCAATCCGTGTCCGTCCGTCTACTCCCCGCGTGCCAGGGCCCGGAGCGCTCTTCGACCCGGGTCGCCTCAGCGTCGAGTGACGAACACCGGCTGCGTCCACGCGTAATCCGACCGGGAATTTCGCACGCGCGCCCGGACATATCCGACGTCGTCCGTCAACTGGAAGACCGCAGGATTCTCCTCCGTCTCCAGCAGGACTTCGCCCGCCGCACCGATGAAGGTCGTGGCGTATCGGAAGTCTCCGGTCTCCGCGATATGAAGCTCGAGCGACCTCGGCCGAACCGAGATCTCGGTCAGCTCCACACCGGTGCTGGCATAGAAGTGCCCGGCCTCCAGACTCTCCATGAGCGCGGATGCCTCGAGCGTATCCGACCGAACCGAGATCCACCCTCGGCCCGGATTCGCACGATCGGCGTTGAACTCGCCCTGAAAGTGGTGGGCGTCGTCCACCGCGATCCCGAAGATCGTCTTTCCACCCGTCAGCAGAATGTCCCAGATCTCTTCCAGGGAAGGCGCGCCACCACCCCCGTCATTGTGCACCGTCGGGTGCCCGTTCCAGATCTCGAGTAGTCTGTCGTTCTCGATCTGAGCCAGCTCCTCTGCGCCGAACGACCAGCGGAAGTTCGGATGATTGATGTGCGGCACGCCTTCGACTTCACGGATCGCGTCGACGTTGGCCTGAATCGTCGCCACGAGTGTCTCCGCCCGGCGAGCTTCGACGACGTGAGGGAGATTGAGGCCGTTCACGTGCACCTGTGCGTCCTCGAAGCTCGACGTGACCTCCTCCCCAGGGATGAGCAGGAAGGTCTCATCGACCAGACCGCTCAGCGTGGCTGGATCGGTGAATACGTTGTGGTCGGTCAGCACCAGGAAGTCATATCCATGGTCCTTGTACCACTGCGCGACGTACTCGGGGGACGAGTCCCCGTCACTATTCGTCGTGTGGGCGTGCGTGTTGCCCTTGTACCAGAGCCCGGACCAAGCGGGAATGTCGAAGACCGGGTCACCAGCAAACGACTCGGCAGGGTCTGCGGTCGGGCCACACCCGGCGAGGGCCGTCAACGAGAGCGCTACGACGGTCATCAACGCGCATGTCACCCCGGTTCCTCGCCTCATTGATGCTCCTCTCCGCGAATGGTATCCACAACCATCGTATCGATGGTCCGAGACTCGCCCACCGGAGCGTCACCGACCAGCGGTCCGGCCGAGACCGAGTCTGACGGCAGGGCCTCGAGCGTATCCCCCACCATCGGCGCCTCCGGATCGTCGAACAACCCGGGCGGAGGTGCCGGCACGGTGACGATCGCGTGCCGAGGGTCGGCGAGTTCCGCGACGGAGAACCGGAACACCGCCCGGTCGCTCATCCGATTCACGTTGGCCGCGAGGCGACCGGGTCGGTCGAAGCGGCCTTCTCCCACGATCTCGTCCGGACGGAGAAGATGTTCGACGACGTGCACACCGATGGGAGTATCCGACGGCATGCGAAGTTCGAGGACGACGAAGCCATCCGGCTCGCCCCAATGCTCTGCCATGCGGATCGTACCGGGGTCGTCGAGGGACATGCCGTTGATCGACTCCAACACGACACCGTCCGCCATGCGGAGCTGTATCGCTTCGGCACCGAGTCGGGATCGCAGTCGCAGCTCCACCTGACGGGCACCGCTCACGACGGTATCCGAAGTCACCCAGGCTTCAGGGGGCTGCGCGTCGAAAATGGGCGCGACCGCGGCCGGCATCTCACCGGTCGGCAGTCCGTACGCGGACAGGTCTCGGGACTCATCGAACGACACACCGGCAGCGGTCGCGGCCCACGTCACACCCGGCCGATCCACGTCCCCCGGGGAGGTAGCCCACACCGCATCACCACTCCCGTGCTCGTACGCATACACCAGCGTGCTCGGCGCTGGACGGTCGGCGTTCACACGCGCGCCCAGCAGGCCCATGCCGAGCGATCCTCCCGCGAGTGCGGCCGCGGTGAGCGGAGCCCACCACCGATTTGGATGATGGAGGGCGTTCAACGCAGGCAGGCAAAGGAGCAGCATCAACCCTGTCAGGGCCCCGATCACACCGGCGAGCCGGAAGGTCAAAGCAAGCCAGACCAGCTCCACAATCTGCTGGAGCATCAGAATCACGACGGCGGCGAGGACCAGGTTCGTGAGCCAGCCCACGACACCGTCTCGCCGCGTTCCCAGCAACGAAAGCGCCAGGATCGATGCCGCTGCGGCCATGGTCGGCCACTGCAGATTCATAGCACTCAGAGGTGCCACGACGCTGAGCGCGACAGCCAGTCCGGCCGGGACCATGAGCGCCCCGAGAGCCAGCTCCACGATCGACGCCCATCGACCAAGCAGACCCGTGACGATCGTGACGACGGACAGGGTCCCGAGGCCGAGCGCGAGCATGTACCAGCCCTCTCGGTGGAAGACGGACCCGATCAGCATTCCGTCCTCACCGTGCATGCCCGGAAGCCATTGGATGAGACCGTAGCCGAGCCCGTACGCCGAGCCCAGGACAAAGAGTGAAGCCACGAAACCGACAACCATACCCCTGGGCCGGGCTCCGGCGCGCCGACCCACGACCACCCCGACGGCGAGGAGTGCCAGAAGCAGTCCCGAAACCGGGAGTACCCAGGACGCATCGTACACGACGAGTCCGACACCGGGCACCGAGAAATACACGACGTTGTCTTCGTTCACGTCCCTAAGATCCGCGTTGCCGTAGTACCTCAATGCACCGAGCGCGTGAATGCCGTGATGCTGGAGAGTCGCCTCGGAGAGATTCTCGGGCGTATCGAAGACCTGATGGTAGACGTGGGCGTTGTCGATCGCGGCGTAATTAAGTCCCTGGGCGCCCCCCTCGACGAAGGGCGTGAAGTCCGTCCCGCGTGACATGCGCCGATACACCTCGTACGCCATCGAATTCGCGAATGGATGGGTGTCCCACTCCTTCAGCGTGCGTACGACCCATCCGTTCTGATCCGCAGTCTCGAACATGATGGACGGGCCACCGGCACCTCTCATCTCGAAGGAGAGGACGATGTCGACATCGGCCATCAGGGCGTGCTCGGACACGAAGGCCCTCGCGCCCAGGAGACCCAACTCTTCGGCGTCCGTGAAGACGACGAGCAGATCATTCTGGAGCGGTGGCCCCGTGTTGATCGCCCGGATCGCCTCGAGCGCCGCGACGACACCCGATGCGGCATCGCCCGCACCGGGTGCGATCTCACGGCTGTCGTAATGGGCCGTGATCAGGACGCCTCCCGTCGGCGCACTCCCCGGAATCCGGGCCACGATGTTGCGAACCGTCGCTGCACGGGCAAGCTCACCGAACTGCACGAGACTCGTCGTGGTCTGGATCTCCGCGTCCATCCCGAGCTCGGACATCTCCGCGACGAGGAAGTCCCGAACCCAGGCGTGTTCGGGCGAACCCGTTGGATGCGGTCGTCGCACCATCTCGACGAGCGTCGACATCGCTCGCGACGATGAGAACACCGAGTCGGGAGCATTCGCCGGGACCGGTCGCGGCAGACCGGTACGCGTGCTGGCGAACGCCGACACCAGAAGGAGAGCGACGAGCGTGACCGGACCACGCCACCTGCGCTTCACCCCGTCGTCACTCGCCGATGTCGCCGCACCCCCGGTGGCCGCGACTTTTGCACCGGCTTTCGCCCGAGCCCGAGCCTGCTTCTTCTCCTTCTTCTCTGCGCGTCGCTCCTCGGCCCGCGCCGCCTTCTCGGCCCTCTTCGCATCCCGTGCGGCACTCTTCGCCGCCTGTTCCCCCTGCTTCGAGGATGGGGTCGCGTCCGCCTCGCCACGCTTCTTCGCCGTCGACGGAGTGTCCCCGAGCAACTCCGCCACCTCGGCGTCGCTCATGTCCGGAGCTTCGTCCCCGAACTCCTTGTCGTAGGCGTCCCGATCTTCGTCGGTAATCCCCAAATCCTCGTCGGACGGAAGATCCGGGAACTCGAAATCACTCATTGCAGGATCCGGCTGTCGGCGTTGAGTCAGCGTGCGAGAGCACGGACGATCTCGTCGATGGCTCGCCTGACCCGTGACGCAGGCAGCCCCGATCCGTTCGAAAGGATCGAGAAGGCGACTTCCTGACCATTCTCCCGTACGAGATAGCCGGACAGCGAGTTTACGTTGGAAATCGTACCCGTCTTCGCGAAGACCCGCCCTTCGAGCTCCTCCAGCCGATTCTCGAGGGTCGAGTCCTCCTCACCCGGTTCGGCCATCGCATCCCGATACTCGGGCCCCCACGGCATCTGATGCATCTCCGTCAGGATCCGTACGATCGCACGGGGTGTGACGAGGTTGTAGAACGAGAGACCCGAACCGTCCCGGGCAGCGATGTCGGAAGGTCGAACGCCGACCTCATTGACCAGGAAGGCCTCGACCACATCGATACCCTCGGACCACGACCCCTCGTCTCCGTACCGAGCCCCGAGAGCCCGGACCGTCTGCTCCGTCATCCAGTTCTGACTCGGCTCCAGAATCCCCGCCGAAATCTCCGATACCGGCGGAGACTGCATCCGGAACAGCCGCTGGCCGGTCGAGCACAGGACGTCTTCCCCGGGCGGGCAGATTCCGCCATCGAGATGGTCACGTGTCCACTGCACGCGCCACCCACCCTCGACCTCGATCCCCACGTCGTGGATCGCCCGCGCCAGAGCGGCGGCCGACTGTCGGACCGGATCCCGTATCGCGATCGAAACGGTGTCGACCGTACCGACCTCGGCCCGGCCCTCGAGAACGAGGACGCGCGACTCCGGGAGGTAATCGGGTCGCACGCGGGTCGAGCTGTCGACGGGAGAGGTCATCAGCTCGGACCGCACAAAGTCGCTCGTCCCGAGCGGAGACCACGTCACAGTCGCCGGATCACCCACGGACGGCCCACCCGACACAATCAACTCGAGCTCGCCTTCGTCCACGGCGAACGCGCCTCCGGTGGACCCGTATCCGAACCGAAGATCCTCGACCTCCCAGGTGGGTCCGATCGTGGCCGAGTCCCACGCTGCGACGTCGACCACGAGGCGACCCCCCACATGGCGAATCCCCTTGGCATACAGGCTGTCCGCGATGGCTCGCAGCGCCTCCGAGCCCGAGGCCCAGTACCGGTCGGAAAACGTCGGGTCACCCGAGCCGACGACGACGACGTCTCCATGCACGAACGAACCGGCGGTTTCGCCCGTGACCCGGACATCGGTCTCGAATCGGTGGTCGGGTCCGAACAGAGACATCGCGGTGGCCGTGACGAGGATCTTCTGATTGGACGCCGGTATGAACTTCCGGTGCGCATTGTGCGAGAAGAGTGTGCGCCCCGTCGACAGGTCGATCGCATAGACCCCTACGTGGAGCTGATCGATGGGCTCCGTGTCGAGCACCTCGCGGATCGCCGAGCCGTCCACGCCCCGTGCACCGAGCACGGCGCACCCCGTAAGGATCATGACGCAGAGGCCCGCGCCCGCGACACGGAGGATGGACCGCAATCCAGCGCCCCAGTCCGGGTAGACCGCACCCACGCACCGGTTCACCCGCCGTCGGGCCGCGCGGAGATGGCGCTCGAAGATCGCCAGGAGGGTCAACGTGAACTCCGGTCGGGGAAAGAGCGACCGAAGATGTCTACTCGTCCTCGCTACGCGCCAGCCTGACCGCGGTACCGTAGCACAGCATCTCGGCGGCGCCGCGCATGACCATGGACGTCTGGAAACGCACAGATACGACGGCATCCGCATCCAGGAGTTGCGCCTCCTCGATCATGCGGTCGACCGCCTGCTCTCGTGCCTGGGCGAGCATCTTCGTGTACTCGTAGATCTCGCCGCCCGCGAGGTTGCGCATGGCGGCAATGATGTCCTTTCCGGCGTGCTTGCTCCGAATCGAGCTCCCCCGAACCAGGCCGAGCACGTCGGAGATCTCGGATCCCGAGACGGTAGGCGTCGTGACGACGATCATCGATGGACGTTCCTGTACGGATCCGTCTGCCACTCCCGATACCGATCCCAGATCACGGATGCCAGGAGCTGCAGCATCCCGATGGCGATGGCCGCCGTGCCCAGCTTCTCCCACCGGGATGCGGTCGAGGTGGCAAACAGGTAGGTGCCGTAGGTGAGCCAGATGACCAGTCCGGCGGTGAGGAAGGCTAAGCCCATCGGCCGGTTCAGGCTCCGATTGACGTCATCCCAGACGGAGCGCCTGACCGGGCCGGAGCGGAAGCTGAGACCCTGTACGTCCTTCTTCAGCGTCCGGTACATCGCGAGGTCACGACGGAGTTCGGTCGAGTCGTCGAGCGCCGACTCCATCACGCGTCTCTCCTCCGGCGTCATCTCTCCATCGAGATAGCGCATGAGGTCGTCCGGGCCGATCGCGCCGGGATCAGGGGAAGGGTGCTGTTCCATGGCCTACGGGTACTCCGCATTCATCTCGGTCAGCGCGCTCTTGAGCGCACTCCGAGCATGATAGAGCCGGCTGGCGACGGTGCCTTCCGGAATGTCCAGGATCTGGGCGATTTCTGCATATCTGAAGCCCTCGAGTTCCTTGAGGACGAGAATTTCACGATGCTCTGCGCCGATGGACCCGAGGCCCCTCCACAACAGTTCCTTCGCCGCGGTCCGCTCCCTGACCCGCTCGGGCCCCCATTCCACGTCACCCGGCCGCTGCTCGAGACGTTCATCGAGAGCCTCGAAGTTGAACTTCGCCTTTCGACTCCTGAGCATGTCGCGGCACTGATTCCGGAGAATCTGGAAGAACCAGGGTCCGAACGGACGACGTAGATCGAAGCGCGGGAGCGTGTCGTACGTCTTGATGAACGCGAGTTGGAGCGCGTCTTTCGCGTCCTCCGCGTTACCCATCATCGCTACGGCAAGACGCATCCCCGCCGGTTCGTAGGCGCGAACCAACGGCTCGTAAAACCGGGACTGCCCGGCCTTGCACTTCCGTATCAACTCGATTTCCAACTGACGTTGCACCCTTACTCCCTTACGAGCTTCATGCTCGTACGAGTCGGTACGAAGTCCGCGGCGAGATTCTTCATCCGTATCGGTGCTCAGCTCCGGCGGACGGACTCACCCACGAAGAATCTCCCGAAGCGCGCCCTCGAGTACATCGAGATCCCCGTCGGTGTTGAAATAGTGCGGCGATATCCGAAGAGCCCCGTCGACACCTTTCTCGTCGTAGTCGATCACGGCGTCGATCCGGGTCTGGGACGACGTATTGATGCCGCGACGGCGCAGCTCGACGACCAGGTCAGCCGGCACATGGCCTGCGAACGAGGCCGTGACCGTGGCTCCGAGTTCCTGTCCGCGATCCAGGACGTTGGCCCCATCGAGGCCGGACAGCCGAACTCGAAGGTCGGCGGCCAGACCGCGAGCCCGGTCACGAATCCGTTCGATCCCGACGGCGGCGGCGTAGCGGGCGGCCGCTCCGGTGCCCAGCACCAGTGCCCATGCGTACTCCCACGTCTCGAACCGGCGCGCGTCGGGAGCGGGCTGATAGAGATCGTCCGCGATCCAGTCCGCGCCTCTCATGTCCGGGAATAGGGGCTCGAGACCAGCATCCAGAACACGATCGGAGACGTAAAGGAATCCGGCACCGCGGGGACCTCGCAGATACTTGCGAGACGTAGCCGAAAAGAAGTCGCACCCCATCGCCTCCACGTCGACGGGCATCTGACCTACGGACTGGCAACCGTCGACCAGATACAGAACGTCTCGAGCTCGGCACATCGCTCCGATCGAGTACACGTCCTGAACGAGTCCTGAATTTGTGGGGATCTGCGTGACCGCTACGAGCTTCGGACGGCGCCGATGGATGATCTCCTCCATGGCGTGCAGGTCGACGCCCCCTTCCGGGGCGTCCGGAGCGCGCACGATGTCCACACCGAAGCGATCGGACAGGGCGAGGTACTGGATCTGATTGGATACATAGTCCTGGCGCGTCGTCGCGAGGACATCCCCGGGGCGAAAGGGGATCGAGGATAGGGCAGCTACGAACGATGCCGTGGCGTGTTCGGTCATGGCGATGCGATCCGGCGGCGCTCCCACGATCGCGGCCGTATCCTCGTAGGCACGGGTGATGGCCTCGGCCTCGGCGTCTTCGGCCTCGTATCCTCCGATCTCGGCTTCGAGCTCCAGATAACCGGTAATAGCGCTAGTAACCGGATTAGGCATCAATGACGCGCCAGCGTTGTTCAAGTGGACGCGATGCCTGAGGCCAGGCGTATCCTCCCGGAATCCGCTGATTTCCTCGTCCGAGAAGGGCTCGAGGGGCGAGCCCTCCGTACCGTGTGGCGGGGTCACCGCCCCTCCACCGGCACACACCCGTCCCCGACCTGATTCGGGGTCGCCAACGATCGCTTCATGTCGTCCTCGCTTCTCACGGAGCCCTCTGGAGAGGCGAGCACAATACATGGACGAGCGGAGGGCACCAAACGAACGCCCCCGCCCGGTCAACCGGACGGGGGCCTCCGTCTTTCCTTTCGCCGCCGGACGGCGGCTGCGCGTGCCTCAGCCGGCGCCCTGCTCGGACACCGCGTTCGCCTGGGCCTGGCGCACCATCTCCCGCACGTCTTCGAGCAGCTGACGCGCGTCGTACACGATGCCGTCCTTGATCGTGTACGTGATCCCGCCGACACGCTCGACCTCACCCGTGTCGTCGTTGAGGCGCGGCGTGCCCGTGCCGTAGAGCACCTTGAGGTTCGCAAGCGGGTTCTCGGGCACGACGATCATGTCCGCCTTCGCTCCGACTTCGAGAACGCCGAACTGCAGATCGTTCTCCATGCCCTTCGGCTTGTGGAGCTGCAGCGCGCCATGATAGGTCGCCGCCCGGATGACCTCGAGCGGGTTGAACCCGGCCTCGCGGAGAAGCTCCAGCTCACGGATGTAGTCGAAGCCGTAAAGCTTGTAGATGAAGCCTGAATCCGACCCCGTGGTGACGATCCCCCCGGCGTTCTTGTAGTCGTTCAGGAAGGTCATCCACTTCCGATAGAACTGCTGCCAGTGGTACTCGTCTTCGGTCGTCCAGTAGAACCAGTACGAACCGTGTGCCTCGCGGCTGGGCTGGTAGAAGTCCCACTGACTGGGCAGCGTGTACTCCTCGTGCCACTCCGCTTCACGCGCGCGCATCACGTCACGGCTCGCCTCGTAGATCGACATCGTGGGATCGATGCCGAAATCGAGCTCCAGAAAGCGCTCGATGAGGTCGTTCCAGGCTTCGGAGCCCGGCTCTGCCGACTGACTCCAGAGCCGACCGACCTGCCCAAAGCGGTGCTGCTCGTTCTGGTAGTTGTAGTCGGCGGGGAAGTCCTGGATCGTGCGATCCTCGAAAAGCGCCTCGAAGAGACCGTAGTAGTGAGTCATCATGTCGAGGCCCAGCTCGGCTGCGTCGAGCGCGTTCATGCGCGCGACCCCGGTCTGCGCGAGGTGCGCCACCGTACCCAGCCCGTGCTGGTGAGCCTCGTCGATGAGCGCCTCCATGATCGCCGGCGGATAGGACGTCAACTTGAGTCCGTCGATCCGCGCCCCATCGACGTCGACGTCGGCAGCCCAGCGCACCCACTCACGCGCCATCTCCGGCGAGGTCACCGGACCCCGGTCCCACGCCTCACCCGGTCGAGCATACACGAACATCCGTGGAGCGACGATGTCGTTCGCTTCCGACAGCGCCTTCTGCTCGAGCGACCACATCATAGGCCCGAAGCCGACACCCCGTGCGGTGGTGATGCCGTTGCCCATCCACAGCTTGTGTGTGTACTCGGCCTGAGGCGCCTTCCCGGCCCCTCCGGTGTGCACGTGCATGTCCACCAGGCCCGGAAGTATGTACATGCCGGACACGTCGATCTCGCGTGTGGCTCCGTCCGGACGCCGGCTCTCGTTGATCGCCACACCCGGGTACCCGACGGTCCGGATTTCCACGATCCGATCGTTCTCGACGACGATGTCGACAGGCCCCAGCGGAGGACTCCCCGCACCGTCGATGTACGTCCCGCCTCGCAGAATCAGCCGTTCGTGCGGACCGTCGCCCTCATCAGCCCGACGCGGGTTGGTCTCCTCCATGCCGCCCTGCTGAGCCGCAAGACCCGTGCTCATGACCAGAACTGCGGCGACGGCACCAAGCAGTCGACCCAACGGATGAAGCCTCTTCATTGTTCCTCCAGATACCCTTCGTGCACGCGCCGTCCACCCAGCCGGGTCGGCGCCGAGAAACGACAAGATCAGGGGGTCCGCCAGATCGCGCCACGGTAGGGGCAAAGCCGATGCCGTTCGCGGGGTTCGTTCGGTGCCCCTCAAGCAGCAAAGGAGCGATATTGTCCGTTCGTCCGATCCCATCCGAGTCGTGCCCGTGACTGACGCCGTCAACGACATTCCTCCCGAGGTCACCGACGACGTCGAGCGCCTTCGTTCGGAGTTGAGGCATCACGCGTACCTCTACTACCACGAGGCGCGACCCGAGATCGGCGACGCCGAGTACGACGACCTCTTCCGTCAGCTCCAGGCGCTGGAAGCGCAGTACCCTGCCCTCGAGTCCGCCGACTCCCCGACCATGCGTGTCGGTGCACCGCCACAGGACAAGTTCGAGACGGTCGAGCACGTCGCCCCTCTACTCTCACTGGACTCCTCGGAAAAGTCCGAAGACTTCGTCCGCTTTCATGACCGGGTGTGTCGGGCCCTCGGAGACGGTGTGACGCCCCGCTACATCCTCGAGCCGAAGCTGGACGGGGCTTCGATCGAGCTCGTGTACGAGGACGGTGTCCTGGCTCGTGCCGTCACCCGCGGCAATGGCCAGCAGGGTGAGGGCGTGACGGAGAACATCCGGACCATTCCGACGGTGCCGCTCCGGCTTCGGACGGACACGCGACCTGCGCCCCGGCTGCTCGCGCTCCGTGGCGAGGTCATGATGTACATCTCGGACTTCGCGGACTTCAACGCGCGACTCGCAGAAGCAGGGGTCGAGCCGTACGCCTCGCCCCGAAACTCCGCCGCCGGATCGATCCGCCAGCTGGACTCCCGTGTGACGGCTTCGCGTAAACTCGACGTTCTGGTGTACGATGTGCTGGCCGTCGAGGGCGCGTCGTTCGCCTCGGACATTGCAGGGGTGGAGGCGATCCGGGAGTGGGGATTCCGAGTGCCGGAGCGGATTCAGACGGCACGCACCGTGGACGAAGTCCTCGAGTACCACGCCCGATACGAAGGTGAGCGCGACCAGCTCGACTACGAGATCGACGGTGTCGTCATCAAACTCGATGATCTCGCGGCACGACGTGCGATGGGCGCCACGTCGCACCATCCGCGCTGGGCGATGGCGCTCAAGTTCGCGCCCCGCCAGGAAGTCACGGTGATCGAAAAGATCGACATCCAGGTCGGACGCACCGGTGTGCTCACTCCAGTCGCATGGCTACGCCCCGTGGTGGTCGGTGGCGTCACGGTCTCGCGCGCGTCGTTGCACAACCGAGAGGAGCTTCGCCGAAAGGACCTTCGAGAGGGGGACACCGTCCGCATTCAGCGAGCTGGCGATGTCATCCCCCAGGTCGTGGAAGTGATCGAACACCATGACGATCGGGCCGAGCCGTTCGAGATGCCGGGCCGGTGCCCGGTCTGTGACACCGAGGTCTATCAGGATGGGCCGCGCACGGTGTGCCCCAACCGATTCGGATGCAGCGCTCAACTGAAGGGGCGCATCATCCACTTCGGGTCGCGCGCCGCACTCGATATCGAGGGACTGGGTGAGGAGACCGCCAACCTCATGGTCGACCGGGCGTTGGTCACACGGCTCGCCGAGCTTTTCGACGTGACGCCTGAACAGCTGATGGAGCTCGACGGCTTCGGGGAGAAGTCCGCAACCGCTCTCGTGCAGGCCATCGCATCGAAGCGCACGCCGGACCTCAATCGCTTCCTGATCGCCCTGGGCATCCCGGAAGTCGGCGTCACGGTCGCACGGACGCTCGCCGAGCGCTTCGGGTCTTTCGGGGCGATCCGCTCCGCGACCGCAGAAGAGCTCGTCGCCATCGACGGCATCGGCCCTCGCATGTCGGAAGCGATCACCGGCTTCTTCGCCGATGAGCGGAATGCCTTAGCGGTCGACGCTCTGCTGGCCCGCGGCGTGGAGCCGACGACGGTCGAAGTCGCCTCGCTCGACCTGCCGGAGCTGGGCACGGCCGTGTTCACGGGCGCGATCCCCGTCCCACGGGTCGTCGCCGAGACGGCGTGGCGCTCCGTCGGGGGCAGTACCTCGGGCTCCGTGTCGAAGAAGACCGCCTTCGTCGTCGCGGGTGACAAGGCCGGATCCAAGTTGGCCAAAGCCGAGAAACTCGGGGTCGAGGTCCTCGACTTCGATCAATTCCTCGAACGCCTGGAGGGGCACGGCGGCTCCATCGACGGGGGGAGCGCATGACGCCGGCAGCCGCGCCCGGGAGGGCCTGATGGAGAACCTCGACGTCGCCCGGACGCTGACGACGCTCGCGGACCTCCTCGAGATCCAGGGGGCGAGCCCCTTCCGCATCCGTGCGTACCGGAACGCCGTCGCCACCATCGACAGTCTGACCCGGACCCTCGAGTCCATGGTCGAGAACGGAGAGGATCTCACGGAGCTTCCCGGCGTCGGAACGAGTGTCGCAAAGCATGTCACCGAGCTGCTGGAGACCGGCCGGATCACTCGACTCGACGAAGTCTCGGCGGAGGTGCCGATCACGCTCGTGGAGCTCGTGCGGCTGGACGGAGTGGGGCCGAAGAAAGCCAAGAAGCTTTTCGACGAACTCGGCGTGAAGACCGTCGACGACCTCGAAGCCGCCCTCGACGCGGGTACAGTGCAGCAACTCGACGGCTTCGGGGCCAAGAGCGCCGAAAAAATCAAGGTTGCGATCGAAGACCACCGCAAGCATACCGGCCGCTTCCAGATCCACGAGGCGGAGAAGCTGATCGCTGGCCTGTTCGAGCACGTGCGGAGCGCGCCGGGTGTCGATGAGGCCATCGTTGCGGGTAGCCTGCGCAGGCGGAAGGAGACGATCGGTGACGTCGATATCCTGGCTCGATACGAAGGAGACGGGACCCCGGTCGTCGAACACTTCGTGTCGTTCAACGGCGTCGCACGGATTCTCGGGGCGGGGGAGACGAAGGGCTCGGTCCTTCTTCACTCTGGACTCCAGGTCGACCTCCGTGTCATCCCCGGGCGCTCGTTCGGTGCCGCCCTGCAGTACTTCACGGGATCGAAAGAGCACAACGTCGCGGTGCGGACCCGCGCCGTCCGCCAGGGACTTCGCGTGAACGAGTGGGGCGTCTTCCGGGTGCCGGAGGACGCGAGTCCGGACGAGCTCGGCAAGGAAGACGGCGAACGCCTCGCCGGCGACACCGAAGAAGGCGTGTACGAGGCCCTCGGCATGGCGTGGGTGCCACCCGTTCTGCGGGAGAACCGCGGTGAGGTGGAGGCCGCGGTTGCAGGCGAGCTGCCGGAGCTCGTGCGCCTCGACCAGATCAAGGGCGACCTCCAGATGCACTCGACGTGGAGCGACGGCGCGGTCTCCCTCGAAGAGATGGCGCTCGCCTGCCGCGACCTCGGCTACGAGTACATCGCGATCACCGACCATAGCCAGGCGATGGCGATGGTCCAGGGACTTACGCCCGTGCGCGCCCGGGAGCAGTGGGCCGAGATCGACGAGATCCGGGAGCGCATCGACGGCATCGAGATCTTCAAGAGCGTCGAAATCGACATCCTGAAGGACGGATCACTCGATATGCCCGACGACGTCCTGGAGGAACTGGACGTCGTCGTCATTTCGGTCCACTCCTTCATGGATATGGACCGATCGACGATGACGGACCGCGTGCTCAAGGCGATGGCGCACCCCGCCGTCGACATCCTCGCGCATCCCACAGGTCGGCGGATCAACCGTCGTGAACCCTTCGAGATGGATGTCGAGGCCGTTCTCGAGGCGGCGGCGGATCTCGGCGTCGCGGTCGAGTTGAACGCGAACCCGAACCGGCTCGATCTCCGGGACACCCATGTGTACCGAGCGAGGGAGCTCGGCGTCCCGGTCGTGATCAGCACGGACGCACACGCCCCACGAGGTCTCACCGACATGCGCTTCGGCGTAGACCAGGCGCGCCGAGGGTGGCTCGCGCCGGAAGACGTCCTGAATACCCGGTCTCTGTCGGACTTTCGGGCCTGGTTGACGCGTCGTGCCTGATCTCGCCCTCCATATCGCGCTGCTCACGCTCGGCGTCGGCGTGCTGTACTACGGGGCCGAGTGGCTCGTGCGGGGGTCGGCGAGACTCTCTGCCACGCTCGGCGTCAGTCCGATCGTCGTCGGCCTGACCGTCGTGTCGTTCGGCACCTCCGCCCCCGAACTCGTGGTCAGTACGGTCGCGGCGTTCGGTGGAAGCCCGAACCTCGCGCTCGGAAACGTGATGGGGTCGAACCTCGCCAACATCGGACTGATCCTCGGCCTCACGTCGATCATCCGCCCGCTCGAGGTGCACGCCCGCGTCGTCTGGAGAGAGGCACCGATCATGCTGCTGGTGACGGCTGCGCTGATTCCACTCGCATGGGACGGCATCCTCTCGCGCGGTGACGGGATGATTCTGCTGATCGCTCTGATCTGGTATCTGGTGTTCGTCTTTCAGACCGTGGGCGACGAGGCGCCCGAGATCCTCGGCGAATACGAGGACTTCATGAGGGCGTCCACAGCCCGTTCGACGGCAGTCCATCTACCCGACCTTCTGCTCATCGTCGCCGGGTCGGGCTCACTGGTGCTCGGAGGGTACTGCATCGTCGAAGGTGCGCTGGAGGTGGCGTCCGCCCTGGGCATCTCCCAGGTCGTTATCGGCCTCACCGTCGTCGCGGTCGGCACGTCGCTCCCCGAACTCGCGACGTCTCTCGTGGCCGCGGTCCGCCAGGAGGCCGATATCGCGGTGGGTAACGTGATCGGCTCGAATATCTTCAATGTCACAGCGGTCCTCGGCGTGACGTCCACGCTCAAGCCGATCGAGATCCCCGCCGGCCTCATCCAGAGGGAGATGGTCGCGGTGATGCTCCTGTCCATGCTGCTGCTCCCGGTGCTGCGCAGCGGGTGGCTGATCCGACGGTGGGAGGGCAGCCTCCTTCTGATGGGCTATATGACCGCGTTCATCTTCCTCCTGTGACATGAGTATCCGGCGGAACGCAGTCCTGGCGGCCATCGAGCGGTGGGCCAGTGCATCGATCATCGATGCAGAGACCGCAGACCGTCTGCGCGCGACCGAAGAGCGGCACGCCATCGCGGCATCGGCTCGTCTGAGTCAGTACCTGCTGGCCATCTCGGGGGCTGCCGTCCTCATGATCGCCGGCGGAGTCTTCCTGGAGTGGGCATGGCCGACCCTGGACGACGTCGGCCGCACCCTGACCCTGGCGGTGATCGGGATCGTCGTCAGCACGGGGGGGATTGTCTTGGAGGCCCGTGGCCGATGGGCCCCGACATCGTACGCCCTCCAGGTGGCCGGTTTGGGCCTGTTACTCAGCGCGTACGTGTGGTCGGAGCGGGCTTGGCCTGACCTGTCCCTCCCCGCGACGGTCTTCGGTGGATCGGCCCTGATCGTGCCGGTCGCCCTCGGATGGCGGGCGCTCCGGAGTCGGGACGCCTACATGCCGGCCGCGCACTTCGCCGCTGGACTCGGCTTCCTCGCGGTGTTCCTCGACCGGACGACCGCCCTGTCGGGCGATGCGATCATCTGGATTCTCGACGCCGTCCTGCTCTGTACGATCGCAGGCCTGGGTCGAATTCTGGCCTTGGATCCCGGACGCGAGGAGCATCCGTCGGCCCTCAACACCTTCATCGCCGCCATGGGGGCGGGCTTCGTCCTCGTCGGCTACACCGCCGCTGAACCCCTCGACATGGGGGTCGACGTTTTCCTCGCGCTCGATGCCTGGTGGGCCCTGACCACGGCGCTCACGGTCTGGGGGTTGGAGCGGGGTGGCCGACTGGCCCAGCGCAGCGGCCTCACGCTTCTGATCGCCATCGAATTGCTCGCGTGGATCGGCCTGGGGTTCACAACCGTGACAGAAACCTTCGACGGAGGCTTCGGTCTCACGACGCTGCTCGTGTCGGGCATGGCAGTCGTGGCCTTCGTCTACGCCGATCGCCGAGGCCTCACCGAGCTTCTTCTGGCAGCGGCAATTGCGTTCGTAGTCCCGATCTGGATCTGGGCAGTCGAGGCGGCGGGTGCCCTCGGCGGGATCGCAGCGCTGGTACTGACGGCCACGCTCCTCTTCGTGGCTGCGGGACGCAGGGGGTCGGCCACGACTCCCTGATCGTCTACCTTTTCCTCGCCGACACCTCCGAGGAGTGGGTTCATGCTTTCCATCGATCTGACCGGCAAGCGGGCGTTCGTCGCCGGAATCGCTGACGACAAGGGATACGGATGGGCCATCGTGCGGTCGCTGGCCGAGGCCGGCGCATCCGTCTGTGTCGGCACCTGGCCGCCGACGATGAAGATCTTCACGAAGAGCCTCGAGCGCGGGAAGCTCGACATGTCGCTCCCCGGCGGAGGTCAGATCGAGTTCGAGCGCATCTACCCGCTCGACGCGGTCTTCGACACGCCCGACGACGTCCCCGAGGACGTGCGACAGGACAAGAGGTACGTCGATCTGGAGGGATACACGATCCAGGGCGTGGCGGACGCTCTGCGCAGCGACTTCGGCGACGACTGCCTGGACATCGTCGTGCACTCCCTGGCCAACGGACCCGAGGTACAGAAGGCGCTCATCGACACGAGCCGAGCGGGCTACCTGGCAGCCGTCAGTGCCAGCGCATACTCGCTGGTGAGCATGGTTCAGCGCTTCGGTCCGCTCATGCGTTCCGGAGGCTCGGTCGTATCGCTCTCCTATCTCGCCGCCGAACGTGTCATCCCGGGATACGGCGGGGGGATGAGCTCCGCGAAAGCCGCGCTCGAGGGGGACACGCGGACCCTCGCGTTCGAGGCGGGACGGCGCTTCGGAATCCGGGTGAACACCATCAGCGCGGGTCCACTCGCGAGTCGCGCGGCCAAGGCGATCGGCACCATCCAGAAGATGGTCGAGTACTACGAGCAGAACGCCGCATTGCCGGAAGCCAATTCGGCAGAAGAGGTCGGCACGGCCGCTGCCTTCCTCTGCTCACCTCTGGCCTCCGGAATCACCGGCGAGACGCTGCACGTGGACAAGGGCTACCATGCGATGGGGATGCAGGCCGAGACCCAGCTCTCGGAGGACTGAGCCGGCGCACGAGCCCCGTTCGGAGGGGGCCGGCCGATGAGTGACGTGCGGACGCCGTCCGGTCGCGACCTCCCGTCGGTCCGAGTTCATCCTCCCGGGCCGAGATCGGCCGAAATGGGCGTACGGCTTCACGAGGTCGAGTCCCGGAATGTCACCTTCGTGGCCGAACACTGGCCGGTCTTCTGGGCCGAGGCGGTCGGCGCCAACATCGTCGACGTCGACGGGAACGTCTTCGTCGATCTGACGTCGGCCTTCGGTGTGGCGCTTCTGGGCCACGCGAGCCCTTGCGTCCAGGCTGCACTGCGCGCCGGAGCCACACTGATCCATGGGATGGGTGACATTCACCCTCCCGCGCCGAAGCTCGAGCTACTCGAGCGGCTCGCCGCCTTCAGCCCGTGGCCGGACGCCAAGGTCATCCTCGCCACCGGCGGATCGGAGGCAGTGGAAGGCGCCCTCAAGACGGGAGCGCTTGCGAGCGGTCGGCCCGGGGTGCTCGCCTTCGAGGGCGCCTATCATGGTCTGACCGCTGGATCCCTCTCGGCGACACCGCGGGCGCACTTCCGGGCGCCCTTCGAAGACCGGCTCTACGGCGGTGTCGCGTTCGCTCCCTTTCCAGACCCCGTGCGCGACGCCACACCGGACGGCGCGGACGCGCTCGACTCGGTGCGATCCGCCCTGATCTCGGGCGCTCCGAACGGCGATGAGATCGGGACGATCATCATCGAGCCCGTGCAGGCTCGTGGAGGCGCCCGAATCCCGCCCGATGGCTTCATGGCCGAACTCTCGAAACTGGCAGTGGCGTATGACGCCCTCATCATCGCCGACGAGATCATGACCGGGATGGGCCGCTGCGGTGCACCGTTCGCCTCTCCTTCTCTCGGGCTCGAACCGGACCTGGTCGTCGTCG
Source organism: uncultured Gemmatimonadota bacterium (assembly GCA_938030915.1). Lineage (GTDB taxonomy): Bacteria > Gemmatimonadota > Gemmatimonadetes > Longimicrobiales > Gaopeijiaceae > UBA2589. The sequence goes on along the minus strand of CALHIO010000220.1, from coordinate 2,641 downwards.
GAAAGGCGCTGGGTGGTGGTATGCCGATCTCCGCATGCATCGCACCCGCCCGGATCATGGACGCCTGGCCAGCCAGTGATGGTGAGGCGATTCACACCAGCACCTTCCTCGGCCACCCCCTCTCATGCACCGCCGCCTGCGCCGTGCTCGATACGATCCAGAACGACGACATACCGTCGCGCGCGTCCAAGCTCGGAGAGACACTCCTCGGGGGCCTTCGCGATCGACTCGACGGGGTCTCCGGCGTCGGAGACGTCCGAGGTCTCGGGCTGCTGCTCGGGATCGAGTTCGTGGCCGGGGACGGCGGTCCGGCGCATGGACGAGGCGCCCGAGTCGCGGAGGCAGCGCTGTCGGAAGGCCTTATCCTTCTGCCAGGTGGAGACCACGGGCACGTCCTCGAGCTCACCCCACCGGTCACACTCACGGACGAGCAAGTCGAGCACGCGGTCCGAACGATCGGAAGCGTCGTGGAGCGAACGCAGTGAGCGTTCCGAAGGCCGGCTTCGTCGCCCTCGTCATGGGGTTCGCTCTGTCGGTGGTCGCGCCGATCCCGACGGCCGCACAGGTCCCGGTGCTTCTGGTGCCCGGATGGTTCGACACGGAACGCGACATGGCCGCGCTGAAGATCCGTCTCCTCGGTGCAGGCTGGCCCAGTGACCGGGTGGCATCGGTCACCTTCGAAGACCCGACCGGCAGCAACACAGACCATGCGCTCGAGATCCTCGACGCCCTCGACGATCTTCGAGCCCGAGCCGGGGCGGACGAGGTCGACATCATCGCCCACTCCATGGGTGGCCTGGCCACTCGATGGTACATCATGAAGTACCCTGAGCACGGAGTGCGTCGCGCTGTATTTCTGGGGTCCCCCCATCGGGGAACGCTGGTCGCCCATCTAGCGTGGGGAGGTGGACGAGGCGAGATGATGCCGGGCAGCCCGTTCCTGGATTCCCTCAATACGGCCCAACCCGCGCCGGCGGGTGTGGAGGCCATCACGATCCGGACGATCGTCGACACCCGTATCGTCCCTGGTGAAAGCGCGACGCTACCGGGTGTACCGAATCACGAGCTCTGTTGCCCGACACATGCGGGGCTTCTGCGCGACGAGGAGGCCTTCGATCTGATCCTGGCGTTCCTGGAGGCCAAGGAGTGAGCTGGCGGGGCGTCCTGTTCGACCTCGACGGTACTCTGGCCGATACGTTCGACCTCATCCTCAGGAGTTTTCGCCATACGATGAGGGAGCATCTGGGGACCGAGCCGCCCACCGAAGCCTTCCTTGCGTCGATGGGTAAGCCACTTCCGATCCAGCTGTATGACTACGCCCGCTCCGAGACCGAGCGACTCGCCATGCGCGACACCTACGTCGCCTACCAGCGAAGTATTCACGACGAGATGGTGACCTCCTTTCCGGGCGCGGTGTCGACCCTTCGAGCCCTCCGTGAACGCGGGACCCGGGTGGGCGTCGTGACGAGCAAAGGGCATCGCATCGGGCGCCGAACCCTCGAGGTGTGCGGCCTGAGCAACGAGGTCGAGTACGTCGTGTTCGGGGACCAGGTCGAGCGGGCCAAGCCCCATCCCGAGCCCGTACTGAAGGCTCTCGACGCTCTGAATCTCGCCGACGATCCGGCCTCCGTCCTTTTCGTCGGCGACTCACCCCACGACGTTCGCGCGGGGCGATCAGCAGGCACGAAAACGGCGGCCGTGAGTTGGGCACCCATCGACCGCCGGATTCTGGAGGCGGAGCAACCGGACTTCTTCGTCCGTCAACTGGAGGATGTGCTGGCGGTCACACCTTCAGCGGCGTCCGGTTGAGGAGGTCTCGGCTCCGCTTCCAGAATTCTTTGCGCATTCGAGATTTCTCGTGGATCAGTTCCCGCTGTTCCACGAGGTCGCGAAGTCGATCTGCTCGGCGAGATCGAGGTCTCTCTCGCTGATCCCACCGACCTCTTCCGTTGAGAGGGACAAGGTCACGGTGCCGCCCCGAACATCCATGTCCGGATGATGCTTCTTGCTATCCGCGATCGTGGCGACCCGGTTCACGAAGACGATGGAATCACGAAAGTTCTCGAAGACGAAATCCTTCGTGAGCCTGTTCGAACGCCGTTTCCAGCCCGTGCGCCGGTTCATCCATCCGCGGACGGACTCCGTGTTCAACTTCGATATCGACTCCGCTACCTGCATCCCTCAACTCCCTGCAACAAAACGAGTTCAAGGTGACATGGCTCGTCGGTCGGCGACCGATTTCGCATACACCTGCATGCATCAAGACTCATACGTTTCCCAAAATGTTGAGAGGGGTTGAGCCGCCTCCCCACCTCACTTAGAATTTTGCCCCTCCAGAAAGGGAGGGTCTTGTATGCCCCTATCGTCTAGTGGCCTAGGATATCGCCCTCTCACGGCGAAGACCGGGGTTCGAGTCCCCGTAGGGGTATACGGCTGAGGTCCGGGCTTCACGCCCGGACCTCGGCCTTCTGAGGGTCGCTTAGCTCAGCTGGTAGAGCGCTACGTTCACATCGTAGATGTCGCAGGTTCGAGTCCTGCAGCGACCACTGAAACAGTCCCGTATCCTGTCTGTTTACAACAGGGTACGGGATTCGTCGTTTCATACCTTTAGGAAACCCTATTAGGATACGGGTGCAGCACA
>CALHIO010000219.1 GCA_938030915.1 uncultured Gemmatimonadota bacterium | reverse complement strand
GATTTCCCGGCGTTCGGCCGCCCGGCGAACACCAGCAGAGCCCCCTCGCGAAGCAGCTCTCCCTCCGGAGCCGTCGCGAGCATCGCATCGATGTCGGCGACCATCGCGTTGGCCTCCTCGATGACCGCGGTGACCGGGACGGGCGGCTCATCCTCCTCCGGGAAGTCCACGTGGTGTGCCAGCAGAGCCTCCACACCAACGAGACGTTCTCGTAGAGCAGACACACGATGCGACAACCCGCGCTCCATCTGCACCACGGCGGCCCGATGAAGTGCCCGGCTCCGCGCATGGATCAGATCCGCGATCGCCTCGGCCTGGATGAGATCAAGCTTCCCCCGCAGGTACGCTCGACGGGTGAACTCCCCCGGCTCAGCCCTTCGCGCGCCAGACCTCTCGCACGCATCGACGATCATTTCCGGGATCAACCATCCGCCATGGCACGACACCTCCACCATGTCCTCCCCCGTATAGCTCGCGGGCGCCTGATAGAGAGTCACCACGGCCTCGTCGATCACATGTCCGGAGTCGGGATCGGTGAGCCGACGCAGCCCCGGACTCCTGACATCCGGAGTCCTGACATCGTCCTCCAGCAGCGCCGACAGCACCGCCTGAGCACGCGAGCCACTGAGGCGGACCACCGCGAGCGCGCCGACACCCGGAGGCGTCGACAGCGAGACGATCGTGTCGACATCCAGGCTCACCTCGTGATCCACCTGGCCCGCAGCCTAGTCGCTGATATTCAGAGTGAGCGGCGGCCCCTGCTTCATCCGGGCCCGCTCACGCGCGATCCATATCTGCTGAGGCAGTGTCGCGATGTTGGCGGTCGCGTAGTAGAGATTCAGGCCACTCGCGAGGTTCATGAAGATGAAGAGCATCATCGGAGGCATGATGTACATCATCATCTTCATCTGCGGATTGTCGGTGTCGATCGACCGCAGGCTGATCCACTGCATGAGGAACATCGAGACGGCCAGGATCACCGGCAGGATGTAGAACGGGTCCTTCGCGGATAGATCGGGCAGCCACAGGAACGGGACGCCGCGCAGCTCGATCGTGTTCTGGAAGACGAAGAAGAGTGCGATCAGGACGGGCCACGGAAGCAACATCGGGAGACAGCCCGCCAGCGGATTGAAGCCGTGCTCCTTGTAGAGCTTCATCATCTCCTTCTGGAGCTTTTCCGGATTGTCCTTGTGCTTGTCCTGGATCTGCTTGACGAGAGGCTGAACGGCCATGTTCCGTAGCTGAGCCTTCATCGCCTTGTGGTTCAGCGGGAAGAGCACCACGCGCATCATGACGCCGAACACGATCAGGACCCAGCCGTAGCCCAGACTGAACTGGTCATGGAGGAACGTCAGCACCGTCATGATGATCGACACGAACGGTCGAATGATCGGCCGGAAGAAACGCCACCCGTAGGGGTTTACCTCCTCCATTCCATCACCCAGAGACGACAGCAGCGCGTACTGCTGCGGTCCCATGAAGAGGCGGTACGAGTAGCGTTCACCCTCAGACACGGTTCGTGCCGCTCCTACCCGTACCCGCTCCGGCAGCTCAGCAGGCCGTACCAGTAGACCCCCGAGGTATCCGGCATCGTCCACCATCTCGTCCGACGAACCCGAGAGCACCGCCGTGACGAAGAACTTGCTTCGGAAGGCCGCCCACACGAGGGGGCCCTCGACGACCATCGGGTCGGCCTTGTCGAGATTCGTCGACCGGATTCCGTCCTGCAGGTGGTTGTAGACGTACGCCATCGAGCGCTGCTCGAGCGCGGAGTCCGCCTCGGCGTACGCCAGCCCCTCACCCAGGTCGGTGACCAGAAGCGCACGGTCCACACCATCGAGCGCGCCACTCACACCGATCGAGTAGTCGTCAGGGTCGAAGGTGTAGTCCACGCGCAGCGCGAACTCACTCGTCGGGTGTTCGTAGACGAAACCCAGGCTACGGGGCGCATCACCCGAATTGAGGCGCAACCCCTCCTCGGGTTCGACCCGGAACACCATGCCGGACAGATCGACCGTGTCCTGACCGACGACCACCTTGCTGCCCAGATATGGGGACGCCCCGTCCGGAATCAGCTGAACCGGACCCCCCCGATTGATCGCTTCGAACTCGACGAGCTCTGCCGAGGTGAGGCGGGCCCCGAGCGTGGTGAACGCGTAACGGTAGAGAGGGCCCTCCACCACGACATCCATCACCGGCGCACGATCCTCGATGGGCGTGGTCGACTCCCCCCGTTCCTGGCCGGGAGCGTCAGCCGCCGGTGGCACCTCCTCGGCAGCCCCTTCGACCACGCTCTCGGGCAGACCAGAGGGCGCCACGGTCTCGACCGAATCGCCGGCCATACCCTGGTCCTCCATCGGGGGCGGCGGGAACAGTCGGTTCGTGCCCACGAGGACCGCGAGCATCAGAAACACGGCGAGAAGAAAGCGAGCTTCGGTCTTCATCAGAACGTCAGACCAGTGAGACGGGCCCTCTCGGTACGATCCTCGAGCGTCCGTTGTTCATGAGTCGGGGAAGCCGGAACCGGATCGAATCCTTTTCCTCCCCAGGGATGGCACCGGCTGATTCGTCGAAGAGCGAGCGCCCCTCCACGGAGCGTCCCGTGCCGCTCGATCGCTTCGATCGCGTAGGCTGAGCACGTCGGCACGAAGCGACACGAGGGCGGCGTCCACGGTGAAATCGCCACCTGATAGAATCGGACGACCCCGATCAGAGCTCGCCGGAACACCACGCCTCCACCGCTGTCATCACTTCGGCCTCCAGCACCGAGAACTCGACCTCGTACGCGCCCTTCTTCGCACGAACCAGCAGATCGGCTGGACGCGACCCTTCTGTGAGCGCGGGCAGAGCCCAACGACGTCCGATCTCCCGCAGTCGTCGCTTCACGAGATTTCGCTCCACGATCTTGTGGCCGTGTTTCGGCACGATGAGTCCAAGGCGGGAATGCGAAGCGGGAGAAGCAGAGAAGAAGACGTCCAGATGACGCGTCCTCTTCCGCTTCCCCCGCTCGAGCAACTCACGAATCTCCGAGCCGAGTCGAATTCGAGCTCCCCTGGGGAGCGCTTCGGCCCGGATCGCGTCCGCGGTACCTACTTGCCGCCGATCTTGACGACCAGCTGAGTCCGGCCGCGCTTCCGACGCCGGTTGAGCGTCTTGCGCCCACCCACCGTCTTCATCCGGGCCCGGAACCCGTGCTTGTTCACCCGCTTGCGGTTGCGCGGCTTGTATGTCGGCTTCATTCCTGCCAGCCCGATTCATGGTTGTACTGCGTTTAGAGACGAGCTTGAAAAGATAGTCGGCGCCGCCCGAAATGGTCAACGCTCAGTCTGTGGAAAAGGACTAAAACCCCTTTGATTCGGGGCCTTTTCGGGCGTTTTGACATTTCCTGGAGGCCTCGGTAGCTTCGACGCCCCTCGCGAAAAACGAGGCCGATCAGAGCCCGCGATCACGACCTGAGAACACGCACCCCAATGCCCCGCAGCCCAACCCGTTTCCTGACCTTGAGCTCTCCGAGGCGAGGCACGGGCACGGGCACGGGCGGCAGGACGGCAGCGTGGAGCTGACCGCCCAGGAAGTCTGGACCACCATTCGTGACTCGGTTCGCGAGCGAATTCCGGAGCATTCGTTCCAGACCTGGATCGCCGGCGCACGATGCGTCGCCGTCTCCGAGGGTGAAGTCATCGTCGAGGCCCCGAGCCCGTTCCACGCGGAGTGGCTCGAGGACAAGTACGGCGACTTTATCGTCGACGCGGCTGCCGAAGTGCTCGGCGGAGAGGTCAATCTCATCGTCCGAGCCGCATCCTCGATTCACGACGACCCGGTCCCCTCCGTTCGGGTGGACTCCCCCTCGGACGCGTTCCCGGACCGCGGACTCCCGACCGGTGCGCCGTCGGTCGCACCCGTCGGTGCGTCCAGCGCACCGTCCATGGCCCCCGGCCCTCCGGGTAACCGGAAGCCCGCCGGCCTGTCCCTGACAGACCCTGGGCTCTTCAGTCGGTACACCTTCGACCGCTTCGTCGTCGGGGGAAACAACCAGCTCGCCGACGCGGCCGGTCGAGCCGTCGCAGACAATCCGGGACAGCTCTACAACCCGCTCTTCCTGTACGGTGGCGTGGGGCTGGGGAAGACCCACCTGATGCACGCGATCGGACATGCGTCCCTGAGCGTCGATCCCCATCGTCGTGTCGCCTACGTCTCTTCAGAGCAGTTCACGAACGAGCTCATTCAGGCGATCCGGATGGGCGCGACCGACAGGTTCCGTGCCCGGTACAGGGAGATCGACCTTCTGCTGGTCGACGACGTGCACTTTCTGCAGGGCAAGGAGAGCACACAGGAGGAGTTCTTCCACACCTTCAACGCACTCTACGACGCGCAGGGACAGATCGTCGTCACGAGTGATCGTCCGCCGAGAGAGATGGAAGGCCTCGAGCAACGCCTCGTATCACGCTTCGAGTGGGGGCTGGTCGTGGACCTGCGGCCGCCGGACTACGAGACCCGCATGGCGATCCTCCGTACGAAGGCCGAGGACGAAGGGCTCGTGCTCGCGGACGAGGTGATCGACTACATCGCGCTCTCTTGTTCCTCTTCGGTTCGCGAGCTCGAGGGAGCGGTGCTCAAACTCCTGGCCGTCTCGTCCGTCTGGCATGAAGAGATCACGCTCCGCTTCTCCAAGCGCGTGCTCGCATTGAGGAAGCTCGAGCAGCAGGACCGTGCTCCGATCGCTTCGCCGGACCGTATCACCCGGCTCGTGGCGAACGGCTGGAGGGTCCGCCCCGAAGCCCTGGCCTCTAAATCACGCTCGAGGAACATCACGGAAGCCCGGCACGTGGCGATGTACGTAGTCCGGGAGCTCCTCGGTACACCCCTCCAGCAGATTGGTGAGATCTACGGCGGACGGGATCATTCGACTGTGCTCTATTCCATCCGGAAGGTGGAGTCACGAATGGGCGAAGATGATGAATTCCGTGGTCGGGTCGAGGACGTGTTGGCGGAACTCCGTGGAGATGACGCGAGCCCTTTCCACTATTGATGTGGAAAAGTGTGGAGAACCTCAGGGTTTCCCACGTCTCGCGCCATTGAGCCTCAGCCTCCTCCAGAACTGCACACGACTTTCCACACCACGTCCGGCGAGCTCAGGCGGGGTAGAAGCGCCTGGAATTGCTGGGATGTTGCACGTCACGGACCGCGCCGTTCCACACATCCACAGGGCCTACTACGACTATGTATTTTGTACCTAATGAGAGATAGTATCCAGGACGTGTGAAAACCCGCCACGATACTGTCGTCACTCCGAATCGGCTGTCAGGAGCATCGTTTCGATGAACTTCACCATCACCCGGCAGAACCTTCACAGTGGGCTCGCAGCCGTATCGGCCAGCATCCCTTCGAAGACGACGCTCCCGGTGCTTTCCAATATCCTCTTCGAGGCATCCGATGACGGTGTCTGGATGAGTGGCACGGATCTCGATGTCGCCGTGCGTGTGAAGGTGCTTGCAGACGTGAAGGAGTCGGGAAGCCTCACTGCACCCGGGAAGAAGCTTCAGGAGATCACCCGCGAGCTTCCGGACCAGCCGGTCGATATCACGACTCGTGGCGATCAGATCGAACTCTCGTGTGGTGCCAGCCGCTTCAAGCTGAACGGCCTTCCCGCGGACGAGTTCCCAACCCTCGCCGAGGTCGACTTCTCGGACGGAATCACGGTGACGGGAAAGGACCTCAACGGCCTGATCCACCATACGTCGTTCGCGGTGTCGACCGAAGAGAGCCGCCCGATCCTGAATGGCGTTCTCTGGGAGCTTCGCGACGGGGAAATGAAGATGGTGGCGACCAATGGTCACCGTCTCGCCCGCATGGGCGTCACGGTCGATCCGACGGGGACACCCTCTGCGGATTTCATCGTTCCTCCCGCTGCCCTGGCACAGGTCCAGCGCCTCTTCAAGGACGATGACTCACTCCAGGTCGCACGGAGCGGGAACCACCTCGGCTTCCGTGCTGATACGACCGAGATCTACACCCGTCTGATCGAAGGGACGTACCCGAACTACGAGCAGGTCATCCCGAAGGACAACGACAAGATCGCCATCATCGACAAGAAGACGTTCGCGTCAGCGGTTCGTCGGATGGCGGTGGTCGCGTCCGACCAGACGCACCGGATCCGGCTACGGTTCGAGTCCGGCCGTGCACATCTCAACGTGCTCACGCCCGACCTGGGGGAGGGCCACGACGAGATGGAAGTGGGCTACGACGGCGAGGAGTTGGAGATCGGGTTCAATGCCAACTACCTCCTCGAAGTGCTTCGCCACATCCCGTCGGACGAGGTGAAATTCGCGTTCAAGGCTCCGGAGCGGGCAGCGACGATCGAGCCGGCCGGAGATGATGCGGCGGATTACCTGTGTCTCGTGATGCCGCTCCGACTCATCGACTAGCCAGTCGGTCGAACTCCTCGGGTACGGCGTCTTCGACGGAACGACACCCCGCCTGATCGGCTAGCGGTTCCGTGCAGCCTCGACGAGCTCCTCTCCGGTATACAGAGAGATCAGGGGCAACCCCTGGGCTTCGTAGAATGACCTCGCGTTTTCGGATCGGTCAACGAGCGTGAGCACACCGACCAGATTCGCCCCGTGCGCGCGGACGGCCTCCACTGCTTGAAGCGTGCTTCGACCCGTGGTCATGGTGTCCTCGACCATGAGTGCCTGGCCATGCACGGGGAGCCCACCCTCGATCCGCTGCCCCGTCCCGTGCTCTTTTGTACGCTTCCTAACGGAGAACCCGTCAATCACGTCACCCTCGATTGCGCTGACGTGGGCGATGGCGTAAGCGATCGGATCGGCTCCCATCGTGAGACCCCCGACGTGCGTGGGTCGAAGGCCGTGCTCTCGAATGGCGTCATACGCGACGCGCCCGACGAGTCGCTGCCCCTCCGCGGACATCGTGGTCCGACGGGCATCGATGTAGTAGTCCGACTTGGCACCGCTGGCGAGCGTGAAGTCTCCCAGACGTACGGATCGTTCGATCAGCAATTCGCGAAGTTCGTCTCGGTCGGTCATGAAGTGTTTCGGTGCGGAGTGAGCTAGGGGTCAAGGTCGGGGGTCGCGTAAGGTACGTCGCGAGGACGGGTCAGGCCCTCGCGAACCTCTTCCGGGACTCGCATCGGCTTTCGGTCCGGTCCGATCCAGACTGCGGTCACCATGGCCCGGGCTACCACCGAGCCCGTCCCGTCGTCTCGGACGATATCCTGCGCCAGGAGCATGCTGGTTCGTCGAAAGGAATGGGCCGAAGTACGAATGAGGAGTTGATCCTCGCGCTTCGCCTCAGCGAGGTAGTCGACTTCGATTCGCACGACGAAGATCGCCCAGCCACGCTCATCCAGAACACTCCAGTCGAACCCGGCTTCCTTGAGTGCGTGAAAGCGGGCGTGCTCGAAATAGGTCAGATATACCGCGTGATTCACGTGTCCGAAGGAGTCGAGCTCGGACGTGCGTACCGCGATCGGTGTGACCACCACCGGAGGTCCGTTCGGAGGTGTGTGCGACATGGGAAGGAGCGGGTTGGCCTGAGTCACTCCGGTAAGATCGCGCCACCCGAAGTGCCATCAACCCGGTGGTCTCGTTACTCCGCCGGGCCCGCCTCCGCTACGAGATTGCTGAGACGCATCCGAGCGCCCGGTCCTCCGATATCCAGCTTGGTATAGATGTTCGAGAGGTGGGTACTGACGGTGCGCGTCGCGCAGTCCAGCTCTCGACCGATGGCCTTGTTGCTGAGGCCCTGCGCCACGAGTCGCGCCACGGAGAATTCGCTGGGTGTGAGCCCCAGGGGTCCCTCCTCGGAACGGATTGGTGGAGGACGGACATCGAGCTCGCGATACATGCGCCGCGTCTTCTCCAACTCGAGGCCCGCCCGGACCTGTATCAGAACGGCGTGCACCGTGTGGAGCTCCTCGAGAGCCTCATCTCGACGACCGATATCCGCATACCGTCCCGCGAGCTGCCGACGCAGCCGGGTCGCGGTCCAGATCATGGGGATCTCGGACAACTCCTCCACCGCTGACGACATGAGATCCACAGAACCGGCGGGGTCGCCGCGTTTCCACTTCACGAGGGCCTCGCATGCGTTCGACCATGCGATCCCCAGGCGGTGATCGATCTTTTCGGCGTGGCCTCTCAGGCGACGACCAACCTCTTCGGCGCGGTCGATGTGACCTGCCCACAGGCAAGCCTCTGCCAGGGCGGGGAGCAGCCGGTGGACTGCCCACAGGATGTACCCGGTACCTTCAGCGATCTGTAGTCCTCGCTCGGCGACATCGATTGCGTCCTCGAAGTCACCGACGTTGATGTGGTGCAGTGCGAGCCCGATGTAGGTGGGTACGACCTGATGTACGTCCACCTGCTTCGATTCGTCTCCGAGGCCGGAGATGTCGACCGCTTCCTGAACGAGAGCCTCAGCTCGATCGATGTCGCCTCGCGCTCCGTAGAACTGCGAGGTCCACACCAGAAGCCGAGGAAGCAGCGTGCGCTGGTTCAAAGCGCGTGCCGTCTCGATCGAGGCCTCTCCCAGTGTGATCCCCGTGTCCCACTCACCCCGAGCGAACGCGAGCTCAACAGCCATGTCGGCAGCCCAGAGGCGCAGTACGGGAGACCGCAGCTTGTCCGCTATGTCTTGGATCTCCTTGATCCCCTGACCCATGGCTCGAGTGTCTCCGCGCATCCCGACCAGTACGGCCAACCCCCACCGGGCCCAGAACTCGATGGACAGATCTCCCACTTGCTGCGCCAGGTGAACCGCGGTGTGTCCGTGCTCGAACGCTTGCTCGGGCGGCCCCACCCAAACGTGCAGGAGGGCCAATCCCCGATGGACCCGCGCGAGCAGACGAGCGTCACGCAGCTCTTCCGCGATCGGGAGTGCCTCGTTGAGGGCAGCCAGGGCGTCGTCGCCCCGCCCGACTTCTTGAAGCGCGTGAGACTGTGCAACCAGTATGCGGACAACGGCAGCCCCGTCGTTGGACCCGCGAGCTGCCGTCAGCCCAGCGGCCAGATGCGCCATCGCGTTGTCGTGTTCGCCGCGCCACACATCGGTGAGGGCCAGGGCACGGCATACGCCCGGGTACTCGGGCGAGTCGGCATCGAGAGCGTCGAGTGCAGATGTCCACAGCGTCTGAGCCTCGACGAAGTTACCGACGTGTGAGTGAGCGCGAGCGAGCAGAGGCAGGATTTCTCGTACGGAGACACTCTGATCGTCCTCCGACGACTCCACGCCTTGGGTGCGATCCAGCGCACGTTCCAGGTAGCTGATCGCCTCCGCGTCCGCCCGGCGTTCCAGGGCGCGTCTGCCGGCCGCGGCGAGATAGCGAGCCGCCTTGCCACGAAGGCGGGAGCCGTCGGTTCTCGCGAAGTGGTACGCCAGCTCATCTGCGTGATCCAGAGCGGTCGGCCCGAAGTGACGCTCCATGGCTTCCGCGACCGTCCCGTGCATGACCCGAACGCGCTGCAGCCCGAATTCGTCGTACAGTGTCTGTCGCACGAGCGGATGGCGGAACTCGTACACCACCTCGCGCCCTTCCGGACGTTCGTCGAGCACACCGGCCGCGCAGACACCCTCCACGGCAGAGAGAAGCGCATCCGGTTCCATTCCGGTGATCGACTCGAGGAGTCCGAAGCTTGCCGGCGCCCCGACCATCGCGGTCATCTCGAGGGCGCGCTGTTCGTCCTCGGTGAAGCCCGAGATGCGGTTGAAAATGGCATCCCGGATGGAGCTCGGCATGCTGAATTCCTGGGCCTCCCAGCCAATCCACGTTCCGTGTTCATATCGGAGCGTGCCCGAGCTGATGAGTGCCTTGAGGATCTCCTCGACGAAGAACGCGTTCCCCCGCGTCCAGCCATACAGGATCGCAGTGAAGTCCCGAATGACCTGACCGTCCACGCCGAAGGTGCGGGACACGAGTTCGTCGACCTGCTCTCGCGAAAGAGGCTCCAGCGAAAGGACTTCCGCCGCGCCCACCGACGCGAGCGAGCGCTCAGCCTGCACCAGCGTCCGCGCCTTGTCCCTCTCCTGATCCTTGTACGTGCAGACCAGCACGACCGGATGGCCCGCCACCTGGCGAGCGAGGAAGTGAACGAGCTCGATCGAGGAGTCGTCCGCCCACTGGAGGTCTTCGAGCACCAGAAGAAGCGGGGTTCGTCCGGCGTACCGCTTCACGAACTCCGCGAAGTTCCAGAGAATCCGGGTTCGCAGTTCTTCCGGGTCCCCCGATTCGACATCCGGTGCGTCGACCCCGGCCGACATGGCAGGAAAGAGGCACCTCAGCTCCGCTTCGCTTCCGCGGCTCAGCACGCGAAGAGCGTTCGAATCCATGCCGTTGAGAATGGGCAGCCACGCGTCCGAGAAGAGGGCGTACGGCGTGCCCACTTCCACCGGATATGCGCGACCTCGCGCGACGTCCCACCCCCGCCCCTCCGCCCGCCCTGCGAGCTCCGAGACGAGCCGTGTCTTGCCCACACCTCCTTCGCCGCGCACGAAAATGAGTCGCGGGCCGTCCCTTGCTTCCAGAAGCTCCTCGAGCCGGGCCAGTTCGTTGGCTCGCCCGACTAGCGGAAGGTGATCCGAGGCGCTGAGGGGGGCGACGATCGGTGTTCGTGGGACGTGCATGGGGTGCCTCCCGATCATGCGTGCACGGTTCCGATGATTCGGAGAATGTGAGCGGTATGCGTCACGGGCAACCGTCGATTGACGTAGGTGGAGCCGCCGTGTGCCCGCACGGAGCGGCTCGATCTACGTCAATCGACCCGTACAGAGACGTAGTGAGACGGAGTCAATGGTCCGAGCACTCCTGCCCGGGAGTGGCGACACAGGGACGAGCGAGCCAGACTTCGGTCCGGAGGCCTGAGGACGTCGAGGCAGAACCAGGGCTGGCCGGGAGCGATCGATGAGTCGTTGGAAGCGCGTCATGCGCGGAATCCTCGGGATGGGGACCACATTTGCCGCGATCGGAGGAGGCTTCTTTGCGGTGCTCACCGCGATCGCCGCCTTGCTGGGTCGCCTGGAGACCGAGGACCCCTTCTTCGGCATCCTCGCCGGCACCGTGTGGGGATTCGCCATCGGCGCGACCTTCGCGACAGTGCTCGCCCTCGCCGGCCGAACGCTGTCGTTCGACCGGCTTTCTCTGTCCCGCGTGGCGGGTGTGGGCGCACTCGGGGGTCTCATGCTGGCTGCGACGCTGGTGGGTCTGACGGCCCTCGCCGGCGACACCTTCACGGGGGTCGTGGAGGCGTTCACCTTCCTCCCCCTTCTTGGTGCCGGGGCGGGCGCCGCGAGCCTCGCCATCGCCCGGCGGGCGTCTCCGACCCTTCAGGCCGGGGACGAGGAGGAGCGCCTGATCGACCGAGACTCGGACCCCGGAATCAGCGAGTGAATCCGCCCCAGGTACCGAGGTAGACCGCACCGAAGCTTTCGAGGGCGCCACGGACTTCATCGCTGGGTTCGCCGTATACGTGCAATCCAGTCGGGGCGAAGCATGCGAGAAAACGTTCGGCGAACTTCGCCTCGGGGTTGGCGAACATGCATTCTGGAGCCCGAGGCATGCGCTCGCAACAAATCCGCGGATCTGGGCGACTCCGCAGCTCCGCAGTCAGGAGGCGACGGCTACCTCACCGAAACGTCGGTCGCGGGCTCGGAAGTCGTCGAGCGCAGCGGCCAGATCCGCGCCACCGAACTCCGGCCACATGATCGGAGTGAAATACAGCTCGGCGTAGGCGCACTCCCAGAGAAGGAAGTCACTGAGGCGACGCTCACCACCCGTGCGGATCAGGAGGTCCACATCGGGTGCCCGACCGTCTCCATTCATGGCTTCGCCGAGGAGAGTCGACAGGTCTTTTCGATCGATGTCCGTCGCGGCGGCCGCGCTGCGCACGGCCTCGAGCATAAGGTCCCGGCTCGAGTAGTCGACCGCGAGGCGCAGTTCGAGTCGGTCGCAGTGGGCTGTTCGCGCCTCTGCGCGCTCGATTTCGTCGACGAGCGTCGGTGCGAGTCGGTCGCGCCGTCCGACGACCTTCAGGCGGACGCCGTTGTCTCTCAGCTCCTCGACCTCCGACCGGAGATATCGCTGAAAGAGCTTCATGAGGACCGATACCTCGGACGGAGGGCGCTTCCAGTTGTCCGACGAGAACGCGTAGAGGGTCAACGTGCGAATCCCGTGGTCCGGAGCGGCACGAACGACGTCGCGTACCGACTCCGCACCCTGACGGTGGCCCCAGTTCCGAGGACGTCCACGAGCAGTCGCCCAGCGACCGTTCCCGTCCATGATGATCGCGACGTGCAGATCGGTCATCGTCTCACCACTCCGAGGAATCGCGGGTGGCCTGGATGATCGCTTCCATATGTCCCAGGTAAGCCTCCAGTTCGTCACGCCCGGTCGGCGTGAGCTCATACTCCGTCTTCTGACTGCGTCCCTCGAAGGACTTCGTGCACTGGATGTACTTCGCTGCCTCCAGCTTGCTCGCGTGGGACTTGAGATTGCCGTCCGTGATGCCGAGCAGATCGCGGAGATCGGTGAACGTCAGCGAACCGTTCACGGCAAGGGCGCTGACGATGCCCAGTCGCACGCGTTCGTGAATAAGCCGATCCAGTTCGAGCGCTTCCGAGGCACCTTCGAGGGCGCCCAGAGTTTCCGGCGTTCCGGTGTCCAGTTCGGCGTTCCGGGCCGCAGACTGTCTAGCCACCATGTTTTCTCCAGATAACGACACCGAAGACGATGTGGAGTCCGCCGAATCCGGTAGCCATCCAGGCATCACCCCAGGCAGCGGGTGTAATCAGAGCCAGGGCGCCGGCGAACATGAATGCGGCACCCATGAGCGGTACGGATCGCACCGAATACGACCCTCCGGTGACCACGCTCGTCCCGTACAGGAGGAGCCATGTTCCCGGCAGAAGGTCCATCGCACCCACACGCAGCAGCACGAAGGTCAGGACCGCTCCGGCCGCCAGCGGCGGAATTACGTTCCACGTGAATCGCCGGCCCGGCCCGGTCAGAAGGCCCGCGCCGTTCGATCTCGACTTTCGAGCGAGGCTGTAGACCGCGATTGCGAGGGATACAGCCGCTGCCTCGAACCAGACGGCGAGCCACACCACCTCGGACGATGCGGTTACCGCGAAACCCGATGCGATCAGTGCCACGGCACCCATGGCGACACCTCCGGCTCCCGACACGTGGGTGAAGGAACCGGACCGTTCCATCGTCTCGCGGATGTAGCGGAGGTTGTCCATCGCGCGGTCGTGCAGCGCGATGGGCTGGCGACCCGGATCGTGGAGTTGTGGGGCGGGTGAGCTCATCGAGGCCTATGGGGCAGGTCGTGGTCGACGACACTTTGTGCGGCAAAGTACATGCCAGACCTTCGCCCGACCAAGGTTTTTTTGCTTGCCGCAGGGGAGTCTCCCCAACGAACGACGAGCGAAGCTAACGACCACCGTCAAAGAAACGTCAAGAACACGGGCGTTCTTCGGCTTCGAGCGTCAAACTTGACGCAACATCGGGCGTTTCGCCGACCCCGGGCCCTTGCCGTTCAGGGCCCACTGAGGCCCCGTGCCTGGAACGGGCCTATGAGGCGGGTGTCAGTACCTTGAGCGCCCCCGGGATGGACCGTACCTCCACGACCTCGGTCTCCGACGTCCGGACATCGCCGTCCATCTCGAACCGGGGCGCTTCGCGAAACGAAAGCCGGAACGCCTTGTCGTCCACCATCTCCACGAGGGGGGACGCCACGTGCTGACCACGCTCGGCTGCGTTGAACAGCTTCATCCGGGTGAGTCCGGGTGCGTCGCCGATCAGGCACGCATGCAGGCGCCCGTCGTCCACCGTGGCATCCGGGGCGATCGGAAAGCCCCCGCCGAAATATCGGCCGTTCGAGACCGTCAGCATGAGGTGATGCTGTTCGCGGGCCCCGCCCGACGCCGGCTCGATACGCGCGTGCAAACCGGAGAAGCGGAACAGCTGCTGCAACGCCGTGATCTTGTAGAGCAGCTCCCCGCGGAGGAAGCGAGCTCCCTTCGCAGCGTCGATCACCGCGATGTCGAAGCCAAAACCGATGAGGTTCAGGAAGTGCCGTGACTCCCATCGATCCGGGTGGTGCTCGGAGGCGCTGAGCGTATCGACGCACCCGACGTCGATCGAGCGCGTATGGCCCTCGGCAAGCACACGAACCGCCTCCGCGGGATTCCGGGGGTCGTAGCCGAAATTGCGACCGAAGTCATTGCCTGTTCCGCTGGGCAGAATGCCCAGCACGACGTCCTCACGGCCGCTAGCAACCAGCCGGTCCGCCACATTGCTCCACGTCCCGTCGCCCCCGACCGCGACGATGACATCATAGCCGTCGTCCACGGCACGCTCGGCGAGATCGCGCTCCTCACCGGCACGGGTGGTCGCACCGTACGTGACGTCGCCCAGGGCCTTGTCGAGCAGGGCACGATAGGCGTCGATCCGCTTGCCTCCGCGCCCCCGGCCGGACGCGGGATTGAAGATGACGAAGAACCGCCGAGCGGTCAGAAGTCCACCATCTTGTCGAAGGTCTGCAGACCCTGTCCGTACCACTCCTCGCGGAACGGATAGGTGTTCACGTCATCGATGGTGAGACCCTCGGTCATCGCATGCTCGTGGAGGGTCAGGCTTCCGGTCTCTTCCTCGTGCTCCGTGTGCGACGCCTCCATGAGGATGTTGACCTTGTAGCGGTCCTCCGGGTCGACCGTGAAGCACATGTAATGATTCGCGGCAGTGCCACGATCATGTGAGGTGACGGTCATCTCGAGGACGGGCTGACCCTCGTCGCTGACCGTGACCACCATCTCCTCGTCGGTCTCGGCGAAGTCGATATCGACGTCCTTCATGTAGTGCGGCAGCCGCCAGCGCTCGATGGCGTGCGCCCGCGACTCCGGCGTCGACGTCCCGACCATGAACGGAAAGAACGCGGCCTTCGGGAGTGGTCTCCCCGGCTCGACCATCGGGGGCACGACCACTGCAAGCACGACCTCGTCGTATTCACCGACCATGCTCTCGTTGAAGTGGAACGCCGTGATCGCGAGGATGCTGCGCTCGTGCTGGACCTCAAGAGGCTCGAGGTGGCTGGGCAGAAGCTTCCGCGCGTCAGCCGTCGGCATCTCGAAATAGCCGCCGACGCACATGTCGTACCCGTAATACGTGTTCTCCGAATCGCTCATGTCTGAGATCTTCTTCTTGTAGGTTCGGCGGGCGCGGTTACGCTTCGCTACCCGCGTCGACTTCGTTTTCTATCCATCGCCAAGAGAAACGTGTCCAGGCTACGAGGCTTTCTCGCGTTACTGCTGGTCTGCCTGCTCTTACTCCTGTGCGATTTCGTGCAGCGGTTTGTCATTTCACCCTGGGTGAAATTCCGCCCGTCATCCCGGATCACGGTCCTCGGCCGGTGGATCAACATGATGGCCGTGGTCGTGACCCTCCCCCTGCGTAAGGTCGGGGGCGCGTCCATCCAGTTCCCGCCCCGCGTCGTCCCGTGCGAACCCGGCACCCTGATCCTCATGAACCACCAGTCGGTGTTGGACATCCCCCTGGTGGTGAAGTCGGTCGCAGACGGATATCCCCGCATTGTCACGCGGGCCCGTTACCGCCGCTTCATTCCGCTAATCTCGCATATGGTCAGGCTCTATCAATACCCGACCGTAGACCCCACGGCAAACCCGCGGGACGTGCTGAAAATGGCGCGCGTCATGGCGCACGAAGCACGAGATTCCGACGTCCCGATCGCGATCTTCCCTGAGGGTACGCGGACGAAGGACGGTAGCATCGGCAACTTCCGCAAACGTGGCCTGACTCGAGTCCTCAAGGGGCGTCCGTGGACCGTCTACGTCTTCGTCGTGGACGGGTATTGGAAAAACACGCACGTGAAGGACTTTCTCGCTGACCTTTCGCAACTCGAAGGTCGCGTCGAGCATGCGGCTACGCTTCAATGGACCGACACCTCCGCCGATCCGGCGACCTTCATGGAGGAGGTTCGTCAGGTCATGATCGAGCGACTCGCCGACATGAGATCCCGATCTTCGGCCGACGCGTGAGTGAACCCAAGGGGAGCCAGTGGCCGGAGGCGTACACCCTCGCCGAACGCATGGCGGGTCAGGGCAACGGCTCGGTGCGCGCAATCCTCATGTACGGTTCGCGCCTGCTGAAGGCGAACCCCGACCGTCACAGCGCCCTCGACTTCGTGGTGATCGTCGAGGAGTACCGCACGTACTACCGCGCCCTCTCGGAGCACGGCGAACTCGGTCGCCCGGTGGGCATGATGTCCGCGCTGGCGAACGTGCTCGCACCGAACGTCATCGCCTACGTGCCTGCCGAGGGGGCGCTGGGGATCGCCAAGTGTCTGGTCGTCTCCCGGTCGGACTTCGCGCGGGCGCTCGGGCCTGTTCCTGCCGATCACTTCCTGCTCGGTCGGATGGTCCAGAGAGTCGGCGTGGTGTGGACGGCGTCCGACGACGACCGGGACTGGGTGGAGGACGTGGTTTCCGGGGCACACGCGCGCGTGATCGAATGGATGTCACCGTATCTGTCCGGCCCGTTCGATGCTCCGCAGCTAGGTCGTCGGCTCCTCGAGGTCTGCTATCAGGGTGAACTGCGTCCGGAGTCACGGGGGCGGGCGGGCAAGATCTTCGAGGCACAGGCAGACCATTTCGGCCGGGCGCTGGCGCCCGGTCTCGAGGCGGCCGTGCATGCGGGTATACTCCGCAGCCTGAGCGGTGGGCGGTTCGAGCTTGCCGCGCCGGTCGCGCCGGCAGAGCGCCGACGATGGAGGCGACACTTCCGATGGTCCAAGGTCCGCGCCACGACGCGGTGGCTCAAACACACGGTCACCTTCGCGAACTGGCTGCCGTACATCGTGAGAAAAGTCGAACGTCACTCGGGTCGGACCATCCACCTGACGACGCTCGAGCGAAAGCTTCCTCTGATCTTCCTCTGGCCACGCGCCATCCACGTCCTTCTCACGCGGCCGAAGCGGGAGTTGAAGCCATGATGCACCGACAACGGAGCGACGCATGAGAACGGACATGGCCGTGCTGGTCGGCATTTTGGTCGTCGCGTTCGCCACCATGCCGGTCTACGCCATGGTGGCCCGGACACGGCACGACGCATACGAAATCGCGGATCGCGGAGGCTTCGTGCTCGGTGGCTTCGTACGCAGCTGGTTCTACTGGTTCATCTGGCCCGTCGAACGCCTGTCGCTCGCCGTAGGCCTCTCGCCGACCGTCTTCAACGTCACCGGGGTCCTCTTCGGGTGTGCGGCGGGCGTCTGTTTTGCCACGGGGCGTGTCAATCTCGGGGGTTGGCTGGTGCTCCTCGGAGGTGCGGCCGACGTGCTCGATGGTCGGATCGCCCGGGCTCGTGGCCTGGCCAACCAGATGGGTGCATTTCTTGACTCGACGCTGGACCGGTTCGCCGAGGTGGGTGCGTTCGTCGGTCTCGCCGTCATGTTCATGGCGTCCGCCACGCAGCTCGCGGTCGTGGTGACAGCCCTCGGGGGCTCTCTTCTCGTCAGCTATGCACGTGCGAGAGGGGAAAGCCTCGGTATCGTGGCGAAGGTGGGTGTCATGCAGAGGGCGGAACGCCTGCTCCTGGTCGGCTTCGGAGGCATCTTCGACCCCGCCGTCACGGCGTGGCAGGGGTGGGCGCCCGGGACGCTCCTCTTCTGGCTTCTTGCGCTGGTCGCCGCGGGAACCGTCGCCACAGCTTTGTACCGGACGGTCTGGATCGCGCAGCGCCTCGAGTGAGGGTGGACCTCCAGGGGCCCCCGGACCGTGGCACCCGTCAGGAGCCGCACAGTTGAGACGGACGGTTCGCGGCCCTACCGTTCCGTATCCCCGGAGTTCAAGACATTCAGAGGTGATTCGCATGCAACACACCGCTCGAGGGTTTGCCCTCCTCCTC
>CALHIO010000218.1 GCA_938030915.1 uncultured Gemmatimonadota bacterium | reverse complement strand
CATCAAGCACAACATCGGGTTCGAGAGCCCCGAGGATACCATGCGGGCGTCCGCGCGAGTCGCCCAGCTCCACGATCAGATTCTGGAGTTTCCGCGGGGGTACGACACCATGCTCGGCGAACGCGGCATCAACCTTTCGGGTGGACAGAAACAGCGGGCGACGCTGGCGCGGGCCCTGGCACGTGACCCACTCCTCCTCATCCTCGATGATGCCCTCAGCGCCGTGGATACCCATACGGAGACGGCGATTCTGGACGATCTGCGGGTCGAGACCGGTCGGCGTACATCGTTCATCATCAGCCATCGCGCCAGCGCCGTGATGCATGCGGATTCAATCCTCGTCCTCGACGAGGGCCGGATCGTCGAGTCGGGCCGGCATGCCGAGCTCGTCGAAGCGGATGGGACCTACGCGCGCCTCGTCCGGCGGCAGCTCCTGGAAGAGAGCCTCGCCGCCGGAGACTGACGGCCGATCAGATCCGTTCGAGAATCCAGGTCGGCGTGTACCGGTTCAGCCACGCCGCGAGGACCGTGAACTGCCCGGTCAGCAGCAGGATTCCGAGCAGAATCAGCAGAACACCCGACGCCTTCTCCACGATCGGGATCCACGTCCGAAATCTCTGGAACGTCTGCAGGAACCAGTCGAGGGCGAGCGAGGCGAGGAGGAAGGGGACTGCCAGACCGAGCGAGTACACCGAAAGGAGGCCGACCCCGGCCCACATCGTATCCTGCGTCATCCCGTACGTGAGGATGGCACCCAGCGCGGGTCCGATGCACGGCGTCCATCCGGCCCCGAACGCGATACCGACGCCGAGGGTGCCGAGGTCGCCGGCAGGTTTGTCGTTCAGGTGGACCCGCTTTTCACGAAGGAGCGGCGAGATCTTGAAGACGCCAGCCAGGTGCATCCCCAAGAGTATGATGATCACGCCCCCGACACGCGCGATCCACACCTCGTACGCACGCAGGAATTGCCCGAGGAACGAAGCCGACGCACCGAGCAGGATGAAGATCGAACTGAACCCGATGACGAACAGCAGAGAGTGCGTGAACGTCGTTTTCCGGTCGACGCCGTCCTGGAGGTCTTCCAGGCTCATGCCCGTCACGAAGGTCAGATAGCTCGGTACGAGCGGAAGCACGCACGGCGACAGGAACGAAAACACACCCGCCGTAAAGGCGATGAAGATCCCGACTTCGACTTCGTTCACGATTCACTCACTTCCGATTCGATTTGGTGCTGCTTCGCCTGCCGCTCCTCCGAGCGGGCACGCATTGCCTGTACCCAGGCCCGGACGCCCGTCGTGACGCCGAACCAGATCGCGAGCAGGGCGACCATGAACCCGACGACGGCAGGGATCAGCAACGCTACCCCCCCGACACCCAGGACTACGATCGACAACGTGCCGAGCAGGGTCCTGTCTTCACGCCCCAACGTCCGGTTTTCAGCGAGCGCGTCTCCGAGAACTTCACCCGCCCGGACCACCGAGGCCAGTGACAGCCGTCCGGGTGACGCGCCCATTTCCCGGATTCGGCGTTCCAGCCGTGTCGACAACGGCTCGTCCGGATCGAGCGACTTCGCGGACATGCCCAGTGCCGTCGACACGGGTCGCCCTCCGATCACCGGGCCACCGGGCAGGACGATTTCTACGGCACTCGCGAGGTCTGCCAGAAACAGTCCCTGCAACTGAGTCCCCAGATCCGCATCGAGAACGCCCACGTCCAGCTCCCAGTTCCCGAGCAGACTGGCCGCGTTGAGGTTGCTTGATCCAACCCGGCACCACACGCCGTCCACGACCGACGACTTCGCATGGATCATGGGCCCCTGCCATTCGAAGAGGCGAACACCCGCTTCGAGCAGCCCCCGATAGCCTCCGCGGGACATCGAGCCGACGATCGGCCAATTGTTGTGCGCCGGTACGAGGATCCGCACATCCACCCCCTGCTGGGCCGCAGCGGACAGGGCCTCGGAGAGTGACTTCGGCGCGACGAAGTACGCGTCGGTAATCCAGATCGACCGTCGGGCACGACTGGCGGCGAGGTGCAATGTCCGGTAGACCCTGGCCCGTCCGGGCTCTCCCTCGATCAGCCAGACCGGCGTACCGTCCGGTTCGACTCGCTCGGGCAGCGTCGCCGCGAGGAAGACAGGCTCGGCGATGCGATTCCACATCGCCTCGAATGCCCGCGCCGCCGAGAGAGCGGCCGGCCCCCGAATTTCCACACCCGTGTCACGCCAGGGGGGCCGCGTCTCGCTACCAGCCCACTCCTGTCCAACACAGAGGCCGCCGAGGTGCGCGACCTCGCCATCCACGACGATGAGCTTCCTGTGGTCCCGTTGCAGAGCACCGAAGGGGTTCCCGAAGGCCATGGTGGGCGGATTGAAGGCGACGACCTTCGCCCCCGCGTCCCGGAGGGGCTTCCAGAACTTCCGTGGCGTGGCCCAGCACCCGAGCCAGTCGTAGATCACGTAGACGGGAACCCCCTCCATCGCCTTCCGAATCAGAGCGGCCCGGACCTCACGGCCGATCGTATCATCACGCACGAGGTAGTTCTCGAAGTAGACGAACTTCCGGGCCTGAGCGATCGAGTCCAGCCACATGCCGAAGGTGACGGGCCCGTCGAACTGAAGGGTGAGCTCGTTGCCGCAGATCGTCTCGCCACCGGTCGCACGGGCGAGGTCCATCCAAGGGAAGCGACGCGACGATTCGTCATCGGCCACCGGACGGAAGACGACCGGGTGCTCGCGTGCCTCCCGTTCATCACTCACTGGCCGGTCCCCCGTCAACGTGTCACGCCGAGCAGTACAGAAATCCACCTGCCCGACGGGTCGGCAAGCTCAGTCCAGCCGATCCTGGAAGCGGTAGGATATCAGCTTGTACGCAAGCTTGGCCACGAGGAAGTCGGGCGCGGGCAGGCCCGGCGTCGGTGCGAGCTCGACGATGTCGGCAGCGACGACGTTCCGTTCGCGGAAGACCCGTCTGAGGAAACGAAGCGTCCGATACCAGTCCCCACCACCCGGCTCAGGCGTCCCGGTCGAAGGTACGAGAGACGGGTCGAAGTAATCCACATCGAACGTCAGGTAGACATCCGGCCCGAGCGCATCGAGCGCGCGCTCCATCCACTCGTCATTCTGCCACATGTCGTCCGCCCAGATGAGCGTCGAGCTGCCGGTTGCGGAAGACACGTCGACCTCCTCCTGACTGACCCCGCGAACCCCGACGGCGACGACATCGGCCTGATCGAGGACCCGGGCCATCGCCGAAGCATGGGAGTGTGGCGTGCCTTCGAACTCGGCCCGCAGGTCGGCGTGTGCATCCATCTGGAGAACGGACAGCCGGCCACCTCCATTCGACTTCAGGCGCGCGGCCTGAGCCAGAATCGCAGGGGAGGACACCGAGTGCTCGCCTCCGAGCATCAGGAGGAAGCGGTCGCCGGCGACCTCGACGACACGACCGTACGAGTCCCGCAACTCCGCCATGGCGGACGTCGCCCCGGCCCGCGTGAGCTCGAGAGCCGGAAGCGTGTGCACGTGAAGTCGATCACCCGGCTCGCACCCGAACTCCTGATCGTGCAACTCCACGTAACGCGAAGCGTCGATGATGGCGCGAGGCCCCCACCGAGTGCCACCGCCGAACGACGTAGTGGATTCGTACGGCACGGGGAGCATCAGGGCATCAGCCCGATCGAAGGAGTCACCGGGCTGGTCGAGGCCGAGGAAGCTGTGCGGAAGCTCCCACG
>CALHIO010000217.1 GCA_938030915.1 uncultured Gemmatimonadota bacterium | reverse complement strand
TTGGAGGGCTTCGATGCCAACGTCCCGGAAGCCAATGCTCCCGTGGCGGAACGCATGATCCACAAGCTGCGGGCTGGCATGATGCCTCCCGCTGGTGTGCGGCGTCCGCCCGAGGATTCCCTCGCCTACCTGGCAGCGAGTCTCGAGGAGCGACTGGATGACGTCGCGCGCGACAATCCGGACCCCGGCCGTCGCACCTTCCAGCGACTCAACCGCGCGGAGTACGAAGCGTCGATCCACGATCTCTTCCGGATCCGGATCGATGCGTCCGCGTACCTCCCCACCGAGACGATCAGCGACAACTTCGACAACATCGCGGACACGCAGATCCTCTCGGCTACGCTGCTCGAGAGTTACATGCGGGCCGCCGCACAGGTGAGCCGCGACGCCGTGGGTGACGTCAATGCCTCGCCGTCCACGACCGTGTACAAGGTTCCCAAGACCACGTCTCAGGTCGGGCACGTAGAGGGGACGCCACTCGGTACGCGCGGTGGCATCTCGATCACGCACAACTTCCCGGCGGACGGGGAGTACGTCTTCGAGCTCGACATGCACCCGAGTCCCGACGGGCAGCTCTTCGGTCTGACCTCGGGCATCCACCACATCGAAGTCGCGATCGATGGCGAGCGAGTGGCGCTTCTGGTGCTCGATCGCTGGATGAGCGAAGGCGATCCGACCGGACTGCGCGTCGAGACGCCCGAAATCCATGTGCGCGCAGGCCCGCACCACGTGACTGCGTCGTTCATCCTCGAGCGCGAGGGCCCGATCACCGATCTCATCACCCCGATCGATTTCACACTCGCCGACCCGAACATGGGCGTCGGGTACGGCGTGACGACCCTGCCCCACCTTCGGGATCTGTCGATCAGCGGGCCCTTTGCGATCACCGGCGTATCCGACACGCCGGCCCGGCAGCGGATCTTCAGCTGCCGGCCCACGGCGCCGGACGAAGAGGAGCCCTGCGCGCGTGACATCATCCACAGCATCGCGACACAGGCGTTCCGACGGCCGGTCGACGACGACGAAATCGACGAGCTGATGTTCTTCTTCGAGGAAGGACGGGACGAGGGTGGCTTCGAGATCGGGATTCGCAATTCCATCTGGGCGGTCCTCTCCAGCCCCCGCTTCATCTTCCGGCTCGAACGCACCCCTGACCGGATCGACGCCGGCGAGGTGTACGAGCTCGACGATGCGGATCTCGCGTCCCGACTGGCGTTCTTCCTTTGGGCTGCCCCGCCCGACGAAGAGCTGGTCCGAGTCGCGCGGGACGGCGACCTGTCCGACTCCCGCGAGCTCGAGCGTCAGACCCGCCGCATGCTCGCGGATCCACGGGCCGAGTCGCTGGCCACCCGCTTCGCATCGCAGTGGCTGCGCCTTCAGGATCTCGAGAAGATCAATCCCGACGCGCAGCTGTACCCGTACTTCAACCACCAGTTGAAGACGGCGATGGATCGTGAGACGGAGCTCCTCTTCCACACCATCGTGCAGGAAGACCGCAGCGTGCTCGAGCTCCTCACGGCCGACTGGACCTTCGTGAATGAGCAGCTCGCCGCCCACTACGGGATCGAGGGTGTCACCGGGTCGGACTTCGTGCGCGTCCAGCTCCCGGACGAGAATCGACGGGGCCTGCTGGGGCACGGCAGCATTCTGATGATGACGTCGGAAGGTGACCGGACGTCCCCGGTGCTGCGCGGCAAGTGGGTCATGGAGGTGCTGCTCGGCAGCCCGCCTCCGCCACCGCCTCCCGCTGTTCCCACGCTCGAGGAGACGAAGGAGTCCGACGGCTCACGTCAGCTCACGACCCGCGAGCGCATGGAGATGCACCGCGACAACCCCGCGTGCATGTCGTGCCACCGGGTCATCGATCCGATCGGTCTCGCGTTGGACAACTTTGACGTGACCGGCGCGTGGAGGATCAAGGAGAACCTGAACGAAATTGATCCAAGCGGTGAGCTCTACGACGGAAGCCCCATCGCCGGCCCGGCTGGCCTCCGCGAGGTCATCCTCAAGCGCCCGACCGTCTTCCGCCGGACGCTCGCCAAGAACCTTATGGCCTACGCGCTTGGGCGCCGGGTCGAGTACTACGACATGCCGACGATCCGAGACATGGAGCGGAACGCCGCCGACGACGGCGACCGCATGTCGGCATACATCCTGGGCGTCGTGATGAGCCCTGCGTTCCGGATGAGCCGGGGCGTGGCCATGACGGACGACGCACCGCAGCACTGAGCACATCATGCATTTGAGCCAGACGAGTCTCGAACGACGCACCTTCCTCAAGGGCATGGGAGCCAGCGTCGCCCTGCCCTTCCTCGACGCGATGGTCCCCGCCGGTCGAATGTCGGCCGCCGCCGCGGATACCGACGTGACCCGTTTCGTCGCCATCGAGATGGTCCACGGCGCAGCAGGGTGCAACGAGTGGGGCGCGACCCAGCATCTCTGGGCGCCTCAGGACGAGGGCTCCAACTTCGACCTGACGCCGAGTGCTCTCTCGCCGCTGGAGCCGTGGCGCGAGTATCTGACGATCGTCAGCAATACCGACGTCGGGGGCGCGGAAGCGGAGCTGCCGCGCGAGATCGGTGGTGACCACTTCCGGTCGAGTGCCGTCTTCCTCACCCAGGCACATCCGAAGCAGACCGAGGGCTCCGACGTTTTCGTGGGGACCTCGTTGGATCAGATCTATGCACGGCGGTTCGGCCAGGACACGCCGATCCCGTCGATGCAGCTGTGTATCGAAAACGTGGACCAGGCCGGCGGATGCGCGTACGGCTACGCGTGCGTCTACACCGACACCGTGAGCTGGGCGAGCCCCACCGAACCGCTCCCGATGATCCGGGACCCTCGGGTCGCCTTCGACCAGCTCTTCGGTGCCGGGGGCACGGCAGAAGAGCGCGCCCAACGCCGACGGACCGAGCGAAGCATTCTGGACTGGGTGCTCCGCGACCTGAACAGCCTGAACCGGCAGCTGGGTGCGGACGACCGGCAGCGGATGGACCGGTACGTGACGAACATCCGGGAGATCGAGCGCCGCATCCAACAGATCGAAGCTCGCAACATGAGCGGTGAGCAGCGCGAGCTGGCCGAAGCCCCTGCCGGTGTGCCGGACGACTACGGCGATCACGTCCGGCTCATGTTCGACCTCCAGGCTCTCGCCTTCGCGTCGGATCTGACCCGCGTGGTGACGTTCAAGACCAGCCGGGACGTGTCGGGCCGCGTCTTCCCCGAAACCGGGGTGACCGCCGGCTTCCATGCCGCGTCGCATCACGGCGGCAATGAGGAGCGGGTGCTCGAGTTCAACAAGATCAACCACTATCACATGAGCCTGATCCCGTACTTCCTCGAGAAGCTCGCGGACACCATGGAGGGTGATACGCACCTGCTCGACAAGACGCTGATCGTGTGCGGCTCTCCGATGGGTGATCCGAATCTGCACAACCACAAGCGTTGCCCGCTCTTCCTCGCTGGTGGTGCGAATGGCCGCCTGCCCAAGGGTGGGCTGCACGTGAAGGCGCCGGACGGTACACCGATGGCCAACGTGCTCCTCAGCTCGATGCATATGCTCGGGATGGACGACGTCGCGTCGTTCGGGGACAGCACGGATGCCTTCCCCCTCGCCGTCGGCCGGTCGTCTTCGGCGACAAGTTCCTCGCAATGATCCGTCTCCCGGCTCTCCTGCTGGCCTTGCTCCTCGCCGGCCCTGTGGCCGAGTCGCCGGTCGCGGATGCGGCCCAGCGGGGTGATCTCGACACCATTCGGGTCCTTCTCCGCGAGGGAGCAGACGTCAACTCCGCTCAGAACGACGGGATGAGCGCGCTGCATTGGGCGGCTCAAAACGATGATGCGGCGGTGATCGAGGTCCTTCTGTACGCTGGCGCCAACATGGCCGCGACGACCCGGCTCGGCGGGTACACGCCGCTCCATCTGGCCGGTCGGGCCGGAAACGCATCCGCGCTCGAGGCCCTGCTCTCGGGTGGTTCAGACCCTGGGACGCTCACCTCTACGGGTGTAACGGCGCTCCACTTCGCTTCGGCCTCCGGCCGCACCGAAGCCATTGAAGTCCTCATTCGCCATGGCGCCAACATCGATGCGGGAACGACGAGCGACGCGCAGACCCCCCTGATGTGGGCGACGGCGTCGAATCGCCTCGACGCCATGCGCACCCTCCTCGACGCTGGTGCCGACCCGTCGTTGACCACGTCCGTTGTCGACTACGTGCAGATCGCGGCCGAGGACATACCGCAACGCCGCCTCCGTGCGCAGCTGGCCTCGGTTCGACGGAATGCCGAGCGTGGAGGAGGACCTCCCCCCGCCGCCGCCCGATCGGGCACGGGTCAGCTTCAGTCTCCTCCGCCACCTGAAGAGGAAGCGGAAGAAGACGACGAGTCGGAGGAAGACGAGGAGTCTCCCGAGGAGCAAGAGGGCACCGAGAACGAGAACGACGAAGGCGAAGACGACACGGAGGAGCAAGACAACGCGGAAAACGAGTCCGAGGACGAAGAGGCGTCTGCCGTCGGGGAGCGCCCGGAGCGTCCCGAACCCCCTGCGGAAGAGGAACGTCCACTCGGGTACACGGATCTGGTCGGGAAGGAAGGCGGCTTCACCGCGCTGCACTTCGCGGCGCGGGACGGCTTCCGTCAGGCCGCTGAACTCCTTCTAGCCCACGGGGCCGAGCTAGACCAGCCCACCGCGGGCGACGGGACCACGCCGATGCTCATGGCGACGATCAATGGGCATTTTGATCTCGCCATGCACTTCCTGTCCGAGGGAGCGGACCCCAATGCGACCGCGGAAGACGGGGCGGCACCGTTATTCACGGTTCTGAACCGGCGCTGGGGTCCCAAGGCGGCGTACCCGCAACCTCAGGCGTTCCGCCAGCAGCAGACGGACTACCTGGAGCTGATGGAAGCGCTGATGGTGGCCGGAGCGGACGTGAACCACCGGGCCGGTCGTCACATCTGGTACACCTCGTTCAACTTCGACATGCTCGGCGTGAACTTCTCCGGGGCGACGGCGTTCTGGCGGGCGGCGTACGCCACCGACCTCGACGCCATGCGCCTGCTCGTCGCGTGGGGCGCCGACCCGTCGATCCCGACGCGAAAGGTCCCGGCCCGGCGGTTTGGACGACGCGGCAATCAGGAGGACCAGTCCGGATTACCTCCTGTTCCGACGGGCGGACCGGGCGTTCATCCCATCCATGCGGCGTCCGGTGTGGGGTATGGCGAGGGCTTTGCCGCGAACCAGCACTCGCATGCTCCGGACAGCTGGATCCCGGCCGTGCGGTACCTCGTCGAAGAACACGGTGCGGACGTCAACGCCCGCGACCTGAACGGGTATTCCCCCGTCCACCACGCTGCGAGCCGGGGCGACAACGAGCTGATCGACTACCTCGTGGAGCACGGCGCCGACGTGACCTTCGTCAGCCGACGAGGAGAGACCACGGTGGACATGGCCAACGGGCCGCGGCAGCGGGTGCAGCCCTTCCCCGCCACGATCGCACTCCTGGAACGTCTCGGGGCCCACAACAACGACAACTGCCAGAGTTGCCAGTAGGATCCGAGGTGCACGATCCCGTGCGACCAGACCGAGGTGCCCGCTCTAGAGCACGCACAGGGGGCCAGGCTGGGGCGCTCTAGCCCTCGCACTCCGAATAGCTCAGTGTCTCACCTGCCTCGAGCCATGGTCCGCACCGCTCACCC
Organism: uncultured Gemmatimonadota bacterium; assembly: GCA_938030915.1. Lineage (GTDB taxonomy): Bacteria > Gemmatimonadota > Gemmatimonadetes > Longimicrobiales > Gaopeijiaceae > UBA2589. The sequence continues at coordinate 334 of CALHIO010000217.1, read as the reverse complement.
CGCTCATACACGCCCTGCTCAAGAAGTCGCCCAGTCAGGGCGTAGCCTTCCCAGGGGCCGTGCCGCTCTCCTGCCTCGTACGATCCCCGAGTCCACAGAGAACCGTTTTCCCCGAAGGTTTCCCACAGGCCGTGGCGCTCACCCTTTTGATAGGTGCCCCTCCGCTGAATCCCACCGGACTCGTAGAACCGCTCGTACAGCCCGTCGAAGCGGCCGTTGAGATACGAACCTCGAGTCAACAGCCCACCCGACTCGAAATAGGTCTCAAACGGGCCATCCTCTGGCCCGCAGCCCGATAGCACGATTAGTGCTCCGAGGACCAGAGACCTCAAAC
>CALHIO010000216.1 GCA_938030915.1 uncultured Gemmatimonadota bacterium | reverse complement strand
GACGATTACCGCAACGAGCAGAGTCGCGAGCGCGGCCGCGCAGGTGACCGTGAATCAAGTGGCCGTGTGGGTCGGGCTGAGCACGGACACGCTCACCTTCGTCTCGTTGGGCGATACGGCCCGGTTGAGCGTCTCCGCGCTGGACGCGAATGACGTCTCCGTGGAGGGCGCAGTCGTGACGTGGACGACATCGGACTCCACCGTCCTGGCGGTCGATGCTGGCGGACTGGTGACCTCCCGGGCCAATGGAACGGCCTCGATTACCGCAACGGTCGACGCGTCGAGCGCGAGCGCATCCGTGACCGTGAGTCAGGTGGCCACGTCGATCCAGCTCAGTACCGACACGCTCCGCTTCACGTCACTCGGTGACACGGCGACGGTCACGGCGACGGTTCTGGATGCCTCGGGGCAGCCGATGGCTGGCGCCGCTGTGATGTGGGCCTCATCGGATACCTCGGTCTCGGTGGTCGACTCAATCGGAGTCGTGACCTCCAGGGCCAACGGCACCGCAACGATCACGGCGACGAGTGGAGCGGCGGTGGTCACCGCCAGCGTAGCCGTCACCCAGATCATCGCGAACATCACGATCGATCCGGGGGCTCCCTCGTCGATGGTCCGCGGGGATACGCTGACGATCGCGGCCGCACTCACCGACGCTCGGGGGGTCGCCGTCGTCGGGCAACGTGCCATGTGGGCGTCCGGAGACTCGAGCGTCGCTTCGGTCGACTCACTGGGGCTCGTGACAGCGAAGTCCGAGGGCGTCTTCAGCCTCGTCGCATCGGCCGGAGCGGTATCCGACACGGTGACCGTCCGCGTCTACGAACCCTTGCTGGCATCCGATCCCTCGCCGAGTTCCGGCGTCGTGGGCGCGCCGTACATGAGGACGCTGCAGGCCACGGGGGGAGACGGCGAGTACCTGTGGTCCATGGGAAGCGAGGGCCTGCCCGAGGGCTTCACACTCTCATCGGACGGGCTCATCGAGGGCACTCCTGCGATGACGGGCGTGAATCAGGTGCTTGCGATCGTCACGTCCGGCGATGGACAGGTCGACTCACTGAGCGTGGAAGTGATCGTCTACGAGCCACTGTCGGTCGACACGATCGCGCTGGCGGAGGCCCGCGTGGGCGTGTCGTACTCGGACACGATCGGTGCAGCGGGTGGGGATGGGAGCTACGAGGTCACGCTCGTCAGCGGAGCCATCCCGGATGGGCTGGCCCTCGATGTCTCGGGACGGCTGTCCGGCACACCGACACTCGTTGAGGCCCGTACCTTCACCATCGAGGTACGTAGCGGAGACGGTCAGGTCGCGCAGGCGGCCCAGTCTCTCAAGGTCCTCAAGGAGGCCACCTTCATCGAGGGGTACGCCGGAGACGTGAGCATCGATCGAGGGGACGCCATCTCTCTCCACATCTCGACCGATGGTTCGGAGCATACGCTCGAGGTCTCACGACTGGGCTGGTACGGAGGAGTCGGCAAGAGTGTGATTCTGCGCGTCGACTCGGTCGCCGGTCTCGAGCAAGCTCAACCTGTGGCAGAGGTCGGAACCGGACTGATCGAGGCGGCGTGGAGTTCGACCTATACGCTGCAGACGGACGCGACCTGGACGAGCGGCGTCTACCTGGTCGACCTGACGTCCACCGGCGCCCCTCTGGGCCGGATCATGTTCGTGATCCGCGACGATGCCGCGCCCGGGGACATGGTCGTGCAGATTCCGGTGACCACGTACCAGGCGTACAACAACTGGGGTGGCAAGAGCCTGTACGAGTACAACTCGGAGGGAGGGAGAGCGTACAAGGTCTCCTTCGACCGACCGTACGCGAACGGGTCGGGGGCGGGAGACGTATTCTCGGGCGACTACAACCTCATCCGCTGGCTGGAGCGGGAAGGGTACGACGCGTCCTACGTCACGAGCATCGACCTGGAGAGAGACCCTTCGATCCTGACGGGCGCGCGCGTCTTCATCTCGAACTTCCACGACGAGTACTGGTCACGAGGAATGCGCGACGTACTCGTCGGCGCCCTCGACGCGGGTACGCACGCCGCCTTCTTCGATGCGAACAACCTGTACTGGCAGGTCCGCTTCGAGGCGTCCTCCTCGTCCGTGCCGAACCGGGTCATGGTCGGCTTCAAGGAGGCCGCGTTGGACGTGGGTGCACCCCCGGGTGAAACGACCGTCCGATGGCGAGACGCGCAGGTCAACGAGCCGGAGAACGGAATCCTCGGCATCATGTACAGCTCCGACTACACGTTCGGTGACTCCTTCCCCTGGGTCGTGAAGAACTCCGCACACTGGATCTACGGCGGAACCGGAGTCGTCGACGGGGACGAGATCCCCGGACTCGTGGGCTATGAGTACGACAGAGTCTGGGACAACGGCGTGTCACCGCCCACGGTCGACCTCGTGTTGCTCGCCGAATCTCCGGTCCTCGATCGCAATTCCCTTCCCGACGTCCACCATGCGGCGATTCACACCAGGTCGGCGAGTGGCGCGATCGTCTTTGCCGCCGGCACGAACTACTGGTCGTGGTTCCTCGACAATGACGGCTTCAACCCCGACCGACCTGCAACGGACGCCAGGGTTCAGCAAATGACCCGGAATCTGCTGACACGCATGCTCGGCAATTAGGGTCGGTACCGACGTCCCACCCGACCCACGTCTGCGCGGGGCCGCTTCAACCCCCGCCGTTGCCGTTCCCGTTCCCGTTCCCGTTGCCGTTCCCGTTGCCGTTCCCGTTGCCTGCCGTGCCGGCAGACACGGTGAAGAGACGAAACGTCGTCTCCGTCGGCGTCCAGCTCACACTTCCGTCCTCCGTCCCGGACCGCCGGTACGTCAGGAGCGCCAGTCCGATCGGTGACTCCTCGGCGTATCGGGCTCTGAACTCCACCCGACCCGTGCCCTCGTCCGTCACCAGACGATACTCGACGTCCTTGTGTCCATAGCGAGTCGTATCCGACGCACCGGAGAGCTCTACGGGGCGCACGCCCCAGTCGTACGTGGAGGGGAGGTTCCCGGACAATTCCACATGTTCGAGCGCTGCCTGGCGGATATGCCGCATATCCATGACGACGCTGGCAGCGTCGGCTCTGGCGACGGCCACATTCAGCTTCGGAACCATCATCGCCGTCACTACGCCGAGGATCGAGACGACGACCGCGACCTCGACGAGGGTGAAGCCCCGACGGCAGGGTTGAACGGTTGTGGATGGGACTAAGGCACTCACCGGATCACTCCGTCTGAAATTATGTCATGGACCCAGAGGTCCGGATCCTGATCACTCTCGTACTCGAGCCGCACCTCCCCGACCGTCGCGATGATCCTGAAGCCACCCGGTATCACCTCGTAGTCGAGCGCCTGTGGCAGGAGGTGCTTAACAGAAATGGCTACC
>CALHIO010000215.1 GCA_938030915.1 uncultured Gemmatimonadota bacterium | reverse complement strand
GGGAAAAGTATGGGATCGAAACCCCTTTTACTTCCTACCTTTTTCCCAACCTACCCTTGAAAAGCCTTAGTTTACAAGGGCCCGAATTGATTTGCAGTCCTCTGCCTTACCACTTGGCCACGGCGCCGGAAACGCGAGGGGGGCGGACAGCTACCGCTGCCGCCCCCCGATCACGAGAGCGGGAAACCGGACTCGAACCGGCGACCCCAACCTTGGCAAGGTTGTGCTCTACCAACTGAGCTATTCCCGCACGTGATGCGGCTTGCAAGCTAGAAACATCTGATGGGGGGGTCAATGGCTTTTTCCGGCCCGGAACCGTGTTCCTCGAATCCCCGTAACTTCTTATGTTGTGCGGCCGAACGGCGATTTTGACGTCGGCACCGGATCCCCCGATCCAACCGGAATTCCACCCCTCATTCCATGCGCCCGAGCCCCTCGCACGCGCTCCTCGCGGCCCTCTTCTTCGCCGGGATCTATGCCCCGTCGGCCGAGGGTCAGGCGATGGACCAGACGATGGTTCCCCGCGGCCAGCTCAGGCTTCAGGCGCACCCGATCTTCACCTCGTGGGACCGTCGCTTCGGCGTCGCACCGGACGGATCACCGAGGATCGAGGAACTCGGAGACGACCTGACGTCGAGTAACGGCGCGGACCTCTTCCCCGGCCTCCCGGACCTCCGCTCCACGGTCCGCGATCTCGCAGCTCTGCCGAACTACGCACCCACCCTCGGACCTACGATTGGCCGCGTTCAGCAGGAGGTCACATCGATCGAATTCGGGGGTGAAGTCGGTGTCTTCGACTGGCTGACCGTGGGGGTGACCGTGCCGTGGAATCAGACTCGAACCGTGATCGACGTCCTCCATTCTCCGGATCCCGTCAACGGAAATCTCGGGGTGAACCCGACGATCAGCGACGCCTCCGCGGTCGAGTCCTTTCTGACGTCGGCCAGCGCCGCCCGTTCCGCCTCTCAGGCGAACGCCGACGCGATCTGCGCGGGTGGGCCGGGGCTCGCATGCACGAACGCACTGGATCTCGCGGCAAGGACGGCCTCGTTCGCGACCGGCATCGCATCGGCCTATGCGGCTACGCCGTTCTTCCCTCTCATCGGAACCGCGGCAGGTGATGGGCTCAACCAGACGCTCTCGACTCTGAACACCGAGCTGACGTCAGCCAGCCTGTCCACCTTCCTTCCTCTCGTCCTTTCTAACGAAACCCTGGCCGCGGAGGGCTTCGCCCTGCTTCCCGTGATCGGAGCAACGGGTATCGGGGCGGCTACACCGCTGGAGACCCGGCAGGGTCTGTGGGCCCTGGGGGACGTCGCGGCGTCCGCACGCGTGCGCCTTGTCGACAATCTCACCCCAACCGGGGATCAGCCCGAACGTTTCTATGGCTACCGGGTCACGACTCGGTTCACGGTCAGACTGCCCACTGGAACGCAGGAAGATCCCGATGTTCTGCTGGATATCGGCACGGGAGACGCGCAGCTGGATCTGGAGGGCGGCCTCGCGGCGGATCTGCGTCTCGGGCGGTGGTTCGGTGTGTCGACCGCGGCATTTTTCACGCGGCAAGGCCCCACCACATTGACACGGCGCGTCGCCGCCCCCGGCGAGGTGATGGCACCCGCCACGACCCGGCGTGACGTGCGCTGGTCACCGGGTGTGATGATGGGTCTGGATGTCGCGCCGCACATCCGGCTCTCCTCGACGGTCTCACTCCACGGCGAATACCGCTTTCTACACAAGTTCCGCGACGAAGTGGAGCTGACCGTATCCGACCCGACCATCGATCCGGTGGTCCTGGAACTGGAGAGCGGACTAAAGCTTCATCAGGTGGGAGGAGGCCTGCGGTACGACACGGTGGAGCCGTGGCTGCGCGGGGAGGCGGCCCGACCGATGGAGGTGCACCTGCGCTTCCTGCACGCGATCGACGGAAGTGGGGGACACGCACCCAAATGGACACGCGTCGAAGCCGGAATCAGGCTCTTTCGCCGCGTCTGGGGGCCGACCCGCTAGCCAGCAGTTCCCGCGCGTGCTCGCGCGATGCCTCGGACTCCGGGTCACCCCCCAGCATCCGGGCGATCTCTTCGACCCGGGCCTCCTCGACCAGAGCCCGGACGACAGTCCTCGTGACCCCCCCGTCTCCTCCCTTTTCGACCAGGAGGTGAGCGTCCGCGCGAGAGGCGACCTGCGGCAGATGGGTAACGACGAAGACCTGATGGCGCTCCGCCACCTCCGATAACTTGCCCGCCACCGAGGTCGCGACGACGCCACCCACCCCGGAGTCGATCTCATCGAAGACGAGCACGGGAACCTGGTCGACCGAGGCGAGGATCGACTTCAGCGCCAGCATGATCCGGCTCAACTCACCGCCGCTCGCGATCCGTGCCAGCGGCATCGGTGCAAAGCCGGTATTGGGCGAGACGACAAATTCGACGCTCTCCGCTCCAGCTGCCGAAATCGTCTCGCTGGAGGTAAGACGCACCTCGAACATGCCGCCGGTCAGTCCCAGATGGGGAAGGACGGTACTCACCGTCTCACCCAGCATGCGGGCCGCCGCCTGGCGTGCACGACTCAATGCGCTGGCCTGCTCCGCCAGGCTGCGCTCCGCCGCGTGGATCTCCGCCCGAATCCGCGACAGGTCGTGGTCGGCGTCGTCATGATCGCCGAGCTCGGCCCGCACGCGTTGGGCGGTCTCCAATACGTCCGCGAGCTCCGGCCCATACTTCCGTTTCAGGCGGAAGATCATGTCGAGGCGGGTACGAACCGCGTCGAGACGCGATGCGTCGAAGTCGACCGCGCTCGCATAATCGCCTAATGCGCGCCCGGCATCGGATGCCAGGTGGAACGCCTCGTCGAGTCGGGACAGCTCGGCTCGCAGGGACGGATCGAAGTCCGCGAGGCGCACCAGCACACGGCGTGCTTCCGTGAGTCGATCGCTGACCGAGTCTTCTCCTTCGTAGAGAAGGTGATGAAGCGTCTCGGCGCCGTGCGCGAGTTCTTCCGCGTGCTCGTGACGACCCGCCTCCGACTCCAGCATCTCGTCCTCGCCGGGCTCGAGCGATGCCTCGTCGATCTCGTTGAGCTGGAAGCGCAGGAAGTCGGCACGGCTCTCTACTTCACGACGTCGCTCCTCGCGGGTCTCCAAATCGTCTCGCAGCGTCTGGAGATGGCCGTATCGGCGGGTCACGTCGCGGGCCAGCTCCAGTGAGCCGCCGTAGGCGTCGAGAATCGACCGCTGATCACGCGGACGCAGCAGCGTCTGGTGTTCGTGCTGACCATGCAGATCGACGAGAGCCGAGCCCAGCTCGCCGACGACCCCCGCCGTAGCCGGCGATCCTCCGACCCACGCGCGATTACGCCCTGCCGCGGCAACCTCCCGTCGCAGGATCAGGAGCCCGTCGTCGAGACGGAACCCCAGCTCTTCGACCCGCTCCCGGAGCGTGGGCAGCCCTTCGAGATCGAAGACTGCCTCCACCGACGCCCGCTCCGCACCCGCGCGCACGACGTCGGATGACGCCCGTTCGCCGAGCAGTAAGGACAGCGCCCCCACAATGATCGATTTTCCGGCACCGGTCTCACCGGTGAGCGCGTTGAGTCCCGACCCGAGCGAAAGCGTCAGGTCGTCGACGACGGCGTAATCACGGATGCGGAGTTCGACGAGCATGGCGCGGAAGGTAGAGCCCCGTACCGGGACCCCTCAATGCCTCGTCAGGCCCGTTCCGGCGAGCGGATGGCCCAGTTGAGTTTGCGCCGAAGGGTGTTGAAGAAAGTCTGGCCGGGCAGGCGCACGAGCGTCAGCGGGTCGGACTCCCGTTGGATCAGGACCCGATCACCCGGGCCGAGGTGGTGCACCACCTGCCCGTCGACGGTCACCTGATGCTCTCCCGCCGCATCGAGAGAGCCGACACTGATGGTCTCGGTGGCCGGCAGCACGAGAGGACGCACCGCCAGGGAGTGCGGGCAGATGGGCGTCACCACGATCGCCTCGACATCGGGCACGATGATCGGCCCGCCGGCTGACATCGAGTACGCCGTCGATCCCGTGGGCGTCGCGACGATGACTCCGTCGGCTCCGAACGATCCCACCTCCTCCAGATCACCGAGGCTGCCGACCCCCACGGTCAACGGCGTCACACGGGCCGCACCGGTCGTGTGGACGACGATATCGTTCAGCGCGAAGAAGTCGTCCGAGTGTCCGCCGCCTTCCGACTGGATGACGGCCCGGAGGCGAAAACGGTGCTCGATCACCGCGCGGCCCGCCACGACCTCAGCCAACCCGTCCTCGAGTGCGCTTTCCGGAATCGCCGTGAGGAAGCCGAGACGGCCCAGGTTCACCCCGAGTACCGGAATCGCCGTACCGACCACGAGCCTGCTTGCCCGGAGGAACGTGCCGTCACCCCCGAGCGCGACGACGAGGTCCACCGGATCGGCTACGACGTCGATCTGTCGATCCGGATCCCGTCCCGCGTCTTCCTCCAGAACGACCTCAATCTCCCTCGCGTCGCACCACGTTCGAAGGCGCTCGATAATGTCCAGAACCTCCGCCGTGTGCTCACGATAGACGACCCCAAACCGCCGGAAGGGGCCCTCGAGGAGGGGACGGCCGGTCACGTCACGCCGTTTCCAACTCGGCACCTCGACGCGCCAGTGCCTCTACGCGCCGAGCGATACCTGCGGGGTGAAGGTCGAGCTCCTCGAGCAAAGCGTCGCGACCGCCATGCTCGATGTAGTCGTCCGGGATGCCGAGCGTCGCCACTCGAGGCTGATTGCCGAGGTCCATCTCTACGATTTCTCGAGCCATGAACGCGCCAAAGCCGTTGGTGATCTGGCCCTCCTCGAGTGTCACGACGAGCGGGTGGGACCGCACCATTTCCTCGAAGGTGTTCCGGTCGTACGGCTTGAGGAAACGACAGTTCACCACGGTCGCGCGGATCCCGCTACCCTCGAGTTCGTTCGCAGCGTCGAGGGCGCGCAGGACCATCGTCCCGGTCGCCAGCAGGACTACGTCTCCTCCGTTGCGAAGGACCTCCCAGGAATGCGGCTCGATGGCCGGGATCTCGCTGAGATGAGGCACATCTTCCGGCACCCCGGCCCGAGGCCACCGCACACTCCACGGGCCCTCGGACTGCTCCGTGCCCAGACGCAGCAATGCGAGCATCTCGGCGCCGTCTTTCGGGGCGGTTACCGTCATTCCGGGGATCGACAGCATGTACGGGATGTCGAGCACACCATGGTGGGTGGGGCCATCTTCTCCCGCGATGCCTGCGCGATCCATCCCGAACACGACGGGCAGGCCCTGAAGCGCGACGTCATGCACGATGTTGTCGTAGGCCCGCTGCAAGAACGTCGAATAAATCGCAACGACCGGCTTT
>CALHIO010000214.1 GCA_938030915.1 uncultured Gemmatimonadota bacterium | reverse complement strand
GGACGTGCTGCCCGACGAGCCGTGGCCTGCCGAACTCGACATGGACAAGGTCGAGCAGGCGCTCGACGCCGGATTCGGCCCACCCGAGGCGCGCACGCTCGGATTCGTCGTGACGTACAACGGTCGGATTCTGGGCGAGCGGTACGGTGAAGGCATCGATATCCACACGCCGCTCGAGAGCTGGTCGATGACCAAGAGCCTGACGGGGACGCTCATGGGCGTTCTGATCGAGCAGGGCGTCTACGATTTGTGGGAGCCCGCGCCCATACCGGAGTGGCAGGGTGAGGGTGATCCGCGTCAGGAGATCCGGATCGGCGACATCATGCGCATGTCCAGCGGAATCCGGATCAATGCTCCGTCGGATCCGGATTACAACGCGGATCTCTACGCCGACCACTTCTACCTGTATACGGGTACGGTGAACTCCTATGAGTATGCCGCGACCCGGCCGCAGCAGTGGCCGCCGAACACGATCGGTCGGTATCGGAACACGGATCCGGTCCTGGCCAGCTACCTCGTCCGTCTCGGGGCCGAGGGTGCGGGCCTGGACTACCACTCGTTCCCGCAGCAGCACCTCTTCGACCGGATCGGGATTCGGGATGGCCTGATCGAAACGGACCCGTATGGAAACTTCCTCGGGCAGGGGCTCGCCTTCATGCCGGCCCGCGACTGGGCGCGCCTCGGAAATCTCTACCTGCAGGACGGCGTCTGGGATGGAGAGAGGATCCTGCCAGAAGGCTACGCGGAATACGCGTCGGCCGTCGCTCCCGCGTGGGATGCGGATGGCCGTCGTGTGTACGGAGGAGCGTTCTTCTGGGTCAACGGCGAGGGCGGACTCGGGATTCCGGACACCGCGTATCGGATGCTCGGGGCGGGTGGTCAGAGCACGACGATCATCCCGACGCACGGTCTCGTGGTGGTCCGGCTCGGGAAGTACACGGGCTCCGGGCCGGGTGCCGATGCGCTCGAGGATGCGTTCAGGCTCCTGATGGAGGCGGTGCCTCCCATCGGGTAGACGGTGGGCTGTGATCATCACCGACGTCCGTCGAGCGGAGGAGGATCACTGGCTCATGGGTCTGCACGGCACGTCGGGACCGCGGACCATCTGGATCCGTCTCTGAGGTTGCCGGGCTGGCCGGGTCGCTCGAAGGGCTCCTTGTCGGTCCTGACCTCTCGCGGTGCGGGACCATTTCGTCGAGAGGCTCGCACCACAGAAAGGCGGCCAGGGGAGTCATCGGCCTGCCACCAAGGCGGCTGTGGCTCCCTGCACGAGGGAGTAGGTGACGAACGCCGCGGTGTCGTGGCCGAGCCCGCTGACGCCCATCGCCGTCACGACGCCAAGCAGCCCACCGCCGATCGACCCCAGGAACGCCCTCGTCGGATTGCCGACCACAGCCGCCGATCCGAGGGTCGCCCCGAGGACGGAGCCTGTAGCGGCGCCGGCGAGCATTCCGCCGAAATGGTATCCGTCCCGCGCCGACATCCAGCCCGCGAGCGCACCAGCGTACATGAGCCCGAGCGAACCCGCCGATCCCAGAAGTGCTCCTCCCGCGATACGGTCCGGCGATGCGCGGACGTGGGAGTCCGACGTGCGAGGAAGCGATACGGGTGCTGAGCTGGCCGGCCGGGTATCGTGCTGCGCGTTCAACATGGCGGGTGCGATCCGGGATACTCCCTCGAACGGGGAGCGGGTGCGCTCCTGTGCCGAAGACGCCGTGGACAGGATTGCGCTCAGGAGGAGCGCCGTGATCAGTGGGGTTGTCCCGACGCCCACCGTTCGGGCGACTGTTGCGTCGTATGACATGATGAGGCCTCGCGGCGGGGGATTCGCGTTGTACACCACGAGGATGTCGAAACGGCGCCGCGAGCTCCCTCCGTCGAAGGGCTTACATGTCGGGTGGCGGTGACGTAGACACTTTGTAACAGTCCAGGCGCGCAGCCCAGGTGCCGTGCGCCCGATGCCTCACGACCCCCTATTCTTCCGTTCATGACTCAAGGCTCCGACCACCAGCGCTGGTTCATGATCGATCCGGCGGAGCGCCCCCCGCCGGTGATCCTTCTGGCGAACCTCGTGCTGGCTGCTGCTGCGGTCTCCTTCGCCGCGCGCATTTCGATCCCGGTCCCGGGGTCGTCGGTTCCGCAGTCGCTTCAGACGCTGGCGGTGGTCCTGACCGGTATGTGGATGGGCCCCATCTGGGCCCCTGTTGCCATGCTCCTCTACCTCGGGGCTGGAGCTGCGGGTCTCCCGCTCTTCGCGGACGGTGCCTCGGGCCTCGAGGCCCTGACGGGACCGACAGCGGGGTATCTCGTCGGCTTCGTGATCGGAGCCGGGGTCGCCGGATGGTCGAGTCGCCGCTCCTGGATTTCTCCGATGGCGAGCCTGGTGTGGATGTCCGGGATGGCGCTCGTGGCCCACGGAGTGATCCTGCTGCTCGGCTGGATTCGTCTCGTGCCGCTGATTGGGATCGGGGCTGCGTTCAGCACGGGTGTGAGTCCGTTTCTGCTCGGGGGCATCGTGAAGTCGATGCTCGCGGCGGGGATCTGGATCTTCGTTGAGATGTCGAAGCCGCCCGAGTAGCGCGAAGACGCAGGACCGCGTGATACCTTGCGCCATGCCCGTTTCCATCGATGACATCCGCGCCGCAGCGAGGGCGATCGAGGGCCAGGTCGTGCGCACGCCCTCCGTCCGCTCGGGGCCCCTCTCCGACGATCTGGGCTGCGAACTCGTCCTCAAGCTCGAAACGCTCCAGCGGACCGGATCGTTCAAGGACCGCGGGGCTCTGGTAAAGCTCCAGGCGCTCTCCCGGGACGAGGCCGCGCGAGGGGTGATCGCGGTGTCCGCCGGCAACCATGCCCAAGGGGTCGCGGCGCATGCCCAGCGCCTCGGGATTCCATCGACGATCCTCATGCCGGTCGGCACCCCGTTCACGAAGATCCGTCGAACGGAAGCGTTTGGTGCGCAGGTCATCCTTCACGGCGAGACGCTCAACGAGGCCGAGCCGTTCGCGCACCACAAGGCAGCCGTCGAGGGACTCACCTTCGTCCACCCATACGACGACGAATCGATCATCGCCGGCCAGGGGACCGTGGGTCTGGAGATGCTCGAGGATATCCCGGACCTTGACGTCATCCTCGTCCCGATCGGCGGAGGTGGGATCATTTCGGGGATCGCCACGGCGGTGAAGGCGATCGCTCCCGAGGTGGAGATCATCGGGGTCGAATCGGAGGCCTATCCGGCGATGCACAACGCGGTGCGTGGTGACGACGCACCGGTCGGGGGCGATACGATCGCCGACGGTATCGCGGTCAAGACACCAGGTGTCCGTACGAGGGAGATCGTGGAGCGGCTTGTCGATGATCTCCTGCTCGTCTCGGAGTCGTCCATCGAGGCCGCCGTTCAGGCGCTGGTCACGGAAGCTCGGGTGGTGGTCGAGGGGGCGGGAGCCGTACCGCTCGCGGCGGTTGTCGAGAACCGTGAGCGGTTCGAGGGACGCAGGGTCGGCCTCGTCGCATGCGGCAGCAACATCGATTCCCGGATTCTCTCGTCGATCCTGCTCCGCGGCATGTCACGCGCCGGACACTTGGCGAGCTTGAGAATCTCCATCACCGATCAAGCGGGCGTGCTGGGTCGGGTGGCTCAGGTGATCGGTTCCGTCGGGGGCAACATCGTCGAGACCTACCATCAGAGGATGTTCGCGCACGTCCCGGTGAAGCGTGCGGAGCTGGACGTGGTCGTCGAGACCCGGGACGCGGGCCACGCCAAGGAGATCGTCGAGCAGCTACAAGACGCCGGCTTCCCGACGAGGCTGCTTACCGACGAGGTGTAATCGATGCACGTCGAGATTCGTTCGGCGACGGTCGACGACATCGCCGGACTCGAGTCCGTGCGCGCCCCCGATCAGGAAGCGGGACCCGCGGATCCGCGGATGGCCCGGTACCTGTGCGGTGAGCATCATCCACAGTTCGCGCTGGCCGAACGGGTTGTCCTGATCGCCGAGTCGGAGGGTGAGGCGATCGGGTACACAGGTGGACACCGGACAACTCGTCACGAATGTGAGGGCGAACTCCAGTATCTGTACGTGACGCCCGGCGTCCGTGGCTCCGGTGTGGCCGGCCGCATGCTCTGGGCGCTCGCCAGTTGGTTCGAGGGTCTCGGTGTGCGTCGTGTGTGTGTCGACGTTGATCCCGGGAACGAGCGAGCACGCGCCTTCTATGCGCGATACGGCGCCCTGGTGCTCGACTCGCACTGGATGATCTGGGAGGATCTGCCGGCGTCGTTCGGCGCGCAGAGGCGACCGTGACCCTGGTCGTAGCCCGAGCGCCCGCTCGATCCCTCCGCCCTAGAACGAGATCAACTTCGTGAATTTCGCCGTCAGGAAGCGGTCGAGAACGGTGTTCGCCCCGGTGTCCCGGCGCTCCGTGAGGACCACGTAGAGGTCCGAAAGCGGGGCATGGATCCAGCGGAAACGTACGTTGGTCACCATCTCCTCCGACGCCTCGTTGAACTGGACGAAGGCGCTCGTCATCAGCGTCGTCGAGAGGAAGAGATCGAGCTTGGCACCGTAGACGTCCGCCGTGGTCGCGGCCTGACCCGGAAGTTCGATCTGATTGTGGTTCAATGAGAGATCGAGGAGGAGTTGCGGGCCGAGGCGCCCGAGGAGGCTGCCTCCGAACGACCGGCGATCCCCGCCGAAGTATTCTCCTCCGCTGACGTTGAGCCGCCCGGAGATCGTTCGCGCGCCACTCAGCGTGTATGACGCCGATGTTTCGATGAAGTCATAGCGTCCTGCCGGCACCTCGACGCCCCGTACGGAGAATGCGTCGTCGACCCGCTCGTAGCGGTCGGTAACGTCGATACTCGCTTGCCCCCCATCTGCGAAATCCAGCCCCATCCCCGCGGTGTGAAGACGTGTCTGCAGGCCTCCACCCAGGTCGGTGTACAGGTGGGTCTCGACATACGGGTTGAGCTCGAGAATCCCGAAGCGGTTGATGCGGGGTCGAATCGCGAACGTCCCGTAGCGGTGCTCCATCCCGCGCCGACGAACAAAGCCCACTCCAGGGTTGAAGTCGTCGTCGAAGCGTCTGTACAACGCGAAGACCTCCCAGAATGGGTCCCTCCATCCGACCGAGAATCGCCCTGCCATCTCGCGGTCCACCGGAGTCCCGTCCACCTGAGTCCCGTCCGTCGCTGCGAGATAGGACTGGATCAGGAGGTAGCCGTTCATGGCCTGGAGGTTCGCGTCGACCCCATAGCTCCGGTTGTCGGCCCGGCCTTCGCCGGTCTCCATCCGATTCACGAAAATGCCACCCAGACTCAGCCCGGGTGTCGGCTCTCCCCGCACGCGCGCGACCGTGAAGTTCTCCGCGCCGATGTCACCCTCGGTGCGCGTCTGCATGTTGAGTACACCGAGGCTTACCGGCCCC
>CALHIO010000213.1 GCA_938030915.1 uncultured Gemmatimonadota bacterium | reverse complement strand
CGTTCCCGAAGAAGTAGCGACGGCCACGAGCGTCACCCGCGAGCCGGTCGACCTCGTCGTCTCCCGCGGGGAGGACCCACAGGCTCTCATCCGTCGCGTTGTCGAAGAGCCTCGCCTTGTCCCCGTAGTACGCCTCGACGGAGGCGTACCGGTCGAGATGATCCGGAGAAAGGTTCGTCACGACACCGATGTCCGGGCGGAACGTCTCCACCCCCGCGAGTTGGAACGAGCTCATCTCGAGCACGATCCAGTCGGGTGCGTCGTCCAGGCGCGCAAGATCCGACGCGGCAGGGGCGAGCCCTCCCCCGACGTTCCCACCCGCGGCGGAACGGATGCCCGATGCGTGGAGCAGTTGGTTCACCAGAAGCGTCGTCGTGGTCTTTCCATTGGTGCCGGTGATTCCGATCAGTGCACCATCGAAGAACCGGCAGGCGAACTCGGGCTCGGAGATCCACCGAACTCCTCGTTGGGCGAGCCCACGGAGCACCGGAGCGTCCGGCGGTATGCCGGGGCTGGCGACGACGAGGTCGGCATCGACCATTCGTTCGAGGTCGTGTCGCCCCAGCTCGACCTCGACCCCGTCTCCGAGGTTGGCTCCACGAGCTGCAACTGCATCATCCGTGCGCGAATCCGAGACATAGACATCTCCTCCTTTTTCAGCGGCCAGTCGTGCTGCGGCGATTCCGCTCGCACCCAGGCCGATGACAGCCACGTTCATTCCAGACAGATCCATCAAACCACATCCTCGAAACGCACGTCCGCATCATATCCGCTCACCGGATCTTCAGTGTGCTGAACGCGACCATCGCGAACAGAACGCCGACGATCCAGAAGCGGATGACGACCGTGGTTTCGGACCATCCGAGCTTCTCGAAGTGGTGGTGGATGGGCGCCATCCTGAAGACGCGCCTCCCCTCTCCGAACCGCCGCTTCGTGTACTTGAACCACCCCTTCTGCACGATCACGGAGAGCGTTTCGAGCACGAAGACGCCTCCGACGATCACGAGGAGGAATTCGGCCTTGAGGAGGATCGCCATGACGCCGAGCGCCCCTCCGAGAGCCAGCGACCCGGTGTCGCCCATGAAGACTTCCGCCGGGTACGAGTTGAACCAGAGAAAGCCCAGTGCACCGCCCGCGAGCGCGAGCGCGAAAATCGTCAACTCCCCTGCTCCGGGCAGATAGAAGAAGCCGAGGTACTGGGACGTGTCGATCCGGCCCGCGATATAGGCGAAAATGCCCAGCGTCGCGGCCGCGATCGCCGTGAGTCCGGCCGCCAGGCCGTCGAGTCCGTCGGTGAGGTTCACCGCGTTGGACGAGCCCGAGACGACGATCCCGGTGAACAGAACGAACACGGGAACGGAGAAGGCGGCCGCGACGTTCGCGAAGAACGGTACGGTCGTCCACGTGGTCGGGTGCTCGGAGATCGGATTCCAGACGAGGAAGACCCCCAGCGCGAGCCCGAACGTCCACTGCCCGACCATCTTGTAGCGAGCGACCAGTCCTCTCGTCTTGCCCTGCACCACCTTGAGGTAGTCGTCCAGAAAACCGATGGCACCCATCCAGAGGAGCGAGACGAGCGCGAGGATCGTGTAGGGGTTGTCCAGACGGGCCCAGAGCAGTGTCGAGACGGTCGTCGCCAGGATGATAATGATCCCGCCCATCGTGGGCGTTCCGGACTTCGCCAGATGCGTCTCCGGGCCGACTTCGCGCACCACCTGACCCACGTTGGCGAGCTGCAGGCGGCGAATCACCAGCGGCCCGAACACGAAGGCGATGACCAGGGACGTGACCACGGCACCCGCAGTGCGGAACGAGATGTAGACGAAGACGTTCAGCGGCGAGAAGACGTCGGTCAGCGCGGGCAGCAGGTGGGCGAGCATCAGGCCTGCACCGGCTCGACAGCCGTACCGAAGTCCGCCTCGAGGCGCGGCAGGATCCTCTCCAGCGCGATCCCGCGGGACGCCTTGAGCAGGATGATCTCGCCACCTTCGAGTCGCTCGACCAGCAGAGGGTACGCGGCCTGCCAGTTCTCGCCGATCACGACACGCTCGTCCCGGAGGCCGGCACGGGTCGCCGCATCCGCGAACGCACCCGTCGCCACGATCACGTCGATGTCACGGCTGACGGTGTCCGCGAGCACCTCTGCGTGCAGCCCGGGCGTCGCGTCGCCCAGTTCCAGCATCGAGCCGAGGACAGCGACCTTGCGACCCGTCACCGCCTGGTCCTCCAGCACGTCGAGAGAGGCTCGCACACTCTGGGGATTCGCGTTGTAGCAGTCGACGATCAGCGTGAGCGCTCCGATGCGCTGGAATTCACCCCTCATCGAGCCCATCCGGGCCGAGCCGAGCCCCCGAATCGCGTCGCGCGCCGGCACGTCGAGGACATCCGCAACGGTCAGCGCCAGTAGGGCGTTCGAGACCGCGTGCCGTCCGACCATGGGCGCGGTGACCCGCTGGCCCCGCCAGTCGAAGCTGTACCGCCCGAATACGTCGACCTCAGCGTTCTCCGGTCGGGCGTTTGCATCTGCGCGGGCGCTCCACCCCACGACCTTCACCTGGGAGCAGATGGCGTGGGCCCGTTCGGCAAGGACCGGAGGATCGTCGCCGACGATGCACTGACCGCCATCGACCATGCCCCGAAGGATGTCGAGCTTCTCTGTCAGGACGCCCCCGAGCGAGCCGAGCTTCTCCAGGTGGCTTTCGCCGACGGTCGTAATGACCGCGACGTCCGGCCGCGCGATCTGGACGAGAGCCTTGATCTCGCCGGGCTCGTTCGTGCCCAGTTCGAGGACGACAGCCTCGACCCGCTCCGGGGCTGCGAGGAGCGTCAGAGGCATCCCGATCCGGTTGTTGAGGTTCCCGGACGTCGCATGGACGCGATACGTCTCGCCGAGTGCCGCGGCGGTCATCTCTTTGGTGGTCGTCTTCCCGGACGATCCGGTGATCGCAACCACCGGCGCGTCGATCTTCTGCCGCCGCCACGCCGCCAGGCGACCGAGGGCGACGAGCGTATCGTCGACCGGGTACAGACGACCTGCGGGGTCGCCCGCGGCAGGCCGCGAAACCACGGCTCCGGCCGCACCCTTCGAAAATGCGTCGGCGACGAAGTCGTGGCCGTCGAACCGGTCACCCACGAGCGCCACGTAGAGGTCGCCCCTCGAAACGGACCGGGAGTCCGTGGAGACGCCGGTGTATTCCACATCGGGCTGGGCGAGGTCGGCCCGCATGCCGAGCGCCTGGCGCACCGCCGAGTCGTCCCAGATGAAGGCCATCAGAGGACCCCCAGCTCGCGGAGCGCGGTGCGTGCGATTGCCGCCTCGTCGAAGGGCTGCTTCTCCGTTCCGACGACCTGATACGTCTCGTGCCCCTTCCCCGCCAGCACGACCGTATCACCCGGACGAGCAGCGTCGAGAGCCGCGTGGATGGCGGCGCGTCGGTCCGTCATCCGGATGAACTCCATCGAGCCCATCCCCTCGATCAGATCGTCGATGATCGCGTCGGGGTTCTCCGTGCGTGGGTTGTCCGACGTCAACACCGCGACGTCGGCGATCCGCGCCACGGCCTCGGCCATCGGCCTGCGCTTGCTGCGATCTCGGTCGCCCCCGGCTCCGAAGAGGACGATGAGCCTCCCATCCGTCAGCGGCCTCAACGCCCCGAGAGCTCCTTCTAGCGCCGCGGGCGTGTGGGCGAAGTCGATCAGTACCGCGAAGGGCTCGCTGAGCACGGTCTCGAGTCGACCCGAGACCTGCGGCGCGGATGCGAGGCGGTCGGCGATGAGCGCAGGGTCAACCCCGATCGCGATGGCGGCGGAAGCCGCCGCAAGCGCGTTCTCGACGTTGTACCGGCCCACCAGCGGCAGACGTACGGCGAACGACTGGTTTTCCACGACCATCGTGAAGCTGCTGCCTGCGTGATCCAGGCGGATCTCGCGGGCCTGCACGTCCGCGTCGCCTTCGAGCGAGTACGTCACGACCCGACGTCCGTCCGCCTCGAGCCCCTTCCATGCGTCGGCGTCTCGGTTCACCACGACCGTGCCCTCACCCGAGACCAGATCGACCAGTCCGAGCTTGGCGGCGCGATACGCGGCCATGTCGCCGTGATAGTCGAGGTGATCCCGGGACAGGTTCGTGAAGACCGCGACGTCGAACGCGATCCCGTCCAGCCGATGCTGCTCGATCGCATGCGAAGAGGCCTCGAGCACGACCACGTCGTATCGAGCGTCGGCCAGGTCACGCATCCACGTCATGAGCTGCACCGGGCCGGGCGTGGTCAGGCCTTCGGTGCCGGGCCGCAGCCCGTCCGTCCCCACCAGCCCGAGCGTGCCGATGACCGCTGCGGTCCGCTCGGGTGCGACGAGATGCTGCATCAGGAGTGAGGTGGTCGTCTTTCCGTTCGTGCCGGTCACTCCGACGATCGTCATGGCCGAAGTCGGCGACCCGAGGACTACGTTCGCCGCGAGAGCGGCCGCCCGACGGCCGTCACGAACGACGAGCTGAGGCACCTCGGCATCCACGGGGCGCTCGACGACCACCGCGGCCGCACCACGTGCCACGGCCTGGTCGACATGGTCGTGCGCATCGGACTCCGTCCCCTTCCAGGCCAGAAACAGCTCGTCCATCCCAGTGGTTCGGGAGTCCTGAGATACACCCCGGACGACGATGTCCTCCGACCCGCGCACCTCGGTCAGGAGGTCAGCAGTCCGGAGGACGTCTTCCACCGCACGCAGCGTGGCGGTCGACTCACTCATCGTCCTGCCCTCGATACCGCAGGCGGACTACGTGCCCCCGCGTGACCAGCGAGCCGGCGGTCGGGAAGGTGCGGATCACGGCGCCTGGCCCGACGTCGGCCACGCGCAGTCCATGTTTGTGCAGCTCGCGAATCGCCGAACGAGCCGGAAGTCCCGACACGTCGGGAACGGCCACGCCCTCCTCGGCACCCTGTCCTTCGGAACTCTGCGGCGGGAGCGGGATGCTCAGGTCGGCTGCCGCGTATTGTGTGTAGAGATCGGAAGGCACGACGACGACCGGGCGCTGCGCCGCGCCCGCAAGCTTGTCCAGATTCAGTACGTTGGCCGCGAGCGCTGCCTCCATCGTGACCCTCGTCACCGGAGCTGCCACCGCGCCGCCGTAGTACGCGCCGCCACCCGGTCGATCGAGCTTCACGAAGATCACGAGCTGCGGATCGTCGGCCGGGAAGTACCCGACGAACGACGAGGAGTAGTCACCACGCTCGTAACGACCGTTCGTGGCGAAGCGGGCCGTCCCGCTCTTTCCGGCCACCTGGTAGCTGCCGATACCGGCTGCTCCACCCGTACCGCTGTCGACGACATCCACGAGCGCACGCCCCAGCTGCTCAGCCGTGCGGCGGCTCACGACACGACGGATCTCCTGAGGACCGAATCGCTCGACAATCGTCCCATTCGCGTCGCGGACCTCTCGAACGAGCCGAGGGCTCATGAGCACACCGCCATTGGCGATTGCCCCGTACGCCATCGCCATCTGGAGCGGCGTAGCGGACATCTCGTATCCGATCGCCAGCGACTGAGGTGACTGCAGACTCCAGAGGTCCGGTGAGTACAGCGTGCCCGCGACCTCACCCGGCAGCTCAATACCCGTCATCGTCCCGAAGCCGAAGTCCCGAAGGCTCTGGTACTGGAGGCCCTCGGTGAGCGCGAGCGCGGCCTTGGCGATCCCGACGTTCGACGATTCGCTCAGCGCGGTGCGGAGCGTAATGTGCTCAGCCTCCACGTGCGTGTCGTTCAGCGTCCGGCCGTTGATCGTCCAGCGACCGTTGTCGATGTCGATCACGTCGTTCAGCTCCGCGAGCCCGTTGTCGAGCAGCGCGGCGACCGTGAAGACCTTCAGCGTCGAACCTGGCTCGAAGGGCGCGTTGATCGCGGACAGGGCGGCGATGTTGTTGTCCCGGATCGAGAAGAGCGCCCTGATTTCGCCCGAGTGGGGATCCGTGATCAGGATGTCCCCGCCCAGCGCCTCGTGCTCCTCGATCGCATCCATGAGGGCCGATTGCGCGATCTCCTGCAGCTCCATGTCGAGCGTCAGGACGATTTCACCTCCGGATCTCGGCTCGTTCACGGTGAGCCGCTGGCCCGGAATCGGGTTGCCACGGCTGTCGCGAGCGACGACCTGAGAACCCGGGGCTCCCCTCAGGTGGTCGTCATACCGCTGCTCGATCCCTCCGCGCCCGTCCCCATCGATCACCACCCCGGTCACCCCGCGGGCGATCTCCCCGTGCGGGTAATAGCGTTGATACAGCGACTGCAGGTGGACGCCGGGCAGTCCGAGAAGCGAGTCCCGGACGGCGAGGGAGTAGAGACCGACATGGTTCCAGCCTGAACCTCGAGATACGAGACGCTCCACGCGGGCCGAGGTGAGACCCAGGACGCCGGCGAGTCGCTCTTTGACCAACTCCGCGTTTTTGACCTCCCGCGGTGCGACGTAGATCTGCACCCGCTCCCGAGTGACGGAGAGAGGCACTCCATTCGCAGCGAAGACCGTGCCGCGCGGGGCCGGCAACGTCACCGCGCCCTCGTGCTGGTTGTTCGCCATCTCCTCCCAGTCGGAGGCCTGAACGATCTGGATCTGACCGGCACGCACCGTCACGGCGACTGCGCTGAGCAGCCAGACGGTGAGAACGGCCCGTCGACGCCAGGGATGCGGACGCAGGGGGTCGTGCCGGCGTTGACTCATGACCCGCCTCCCCGACCGAGGATGACGATCTGCTCGGCGCTGGGGGTCACCATGCCGATCGCCTCTGCCGCGGTGACGATATTGCCGAGGCTGCGGCGGACCTGGAGGTCACGCTCGAGCTCGATCTGTTCGGCCTGGGCGACAGAGACCTGACGACGAAGCTCGTCGAGAGCCCGGTTCGCT
>CALHIO010000212.1 GCA_938030915.1 uncultured Gemmatimonadota bacterium | reverse complement strand
CGCCGACATCGCCGCGCCGGCGATCGCCGGACTTCCTCAGTGGTATGTCGAGGACCAGCTGCGTGGATTCCAAAACGAGTATCGTGGAGACCACGCGAGCGACCTCCCGGGTCTCCGCATGCGTCCGATGGCCGTGTCACTGACGCGGGACGTCGATGTCCCGTCCGTCGCGCAGTACGTCGCGTCGCTCGACCCGGTCTATCCGGAGAGCACGCTGCACGGAAACGCCGGCGCGGGGGCTTCCTCGTACGCGGTCTGCGTCGCGTGTCACGGAGAGGACGGCCTCGGCAACCCGGACCTGCATGCTCCGCCGATCGTGCAGCTCGACGACTGGTATCTCCTCAACCAGCTCCGAAATTTCAAGAGTGGCGCGCGCGGCGCACGGCCGGCTGATACGTGGGGCCAGACGATGCGTGTGAACTCTCTCGCGCTGACCGACGAGGCGATGCAGGACGTGATCGCCTATGTCCAGACGCTCAGGTAGGGCGAATTCATGGCTGAACACACAGTGACCGAAACCAGCTCCGACGTACCGGGGATTCCGGACTCGGAAAACGAGGCCCTGATCGACGCCGAGAAGACGTTCAAGATCACGGTGATCGGTGCCATTCTCTTCGGCCTCGCCGCTCTCTTCATCATCATGCGGACGAGGATGGGCTGACCGATGTTCGAATCATTCACGATGGCTCAGGCGTCGACCTACGCGGCCGACATCGACAACCTGATCCTGTTCATCGGTGTCATCGTCGGGATCTGGTTCCTCCTCGCCGAAGGAATCTTCTTCTGGCTGATCTGGAAGTTTCGCGCCAAGCCCGGAGAGAAGTCGCAGTATCTCGTCGGTAAGGAAAAGCACGTCAAGAAATGGATCACGATCCCCCACGCGCTCGTTCTGGTGTGCGACGTGTTCATCGTGATCGGCGCTGTGCGCGTCTGGTACAACGTGAAGCAGCAACTCCCCGAGGCGGATTCGACAATCCGTGTGATCGGGCAGCAGTGGGCGTGGACCTTCCAGCATCCCGGTGCGGACAACGAGCTCGACACGGGCGATGACATCTTCACGGTCGGAGACCTCCACGTTGAAGTCGAGAAGACCTATCACTTCCAGCTTCAGTCACGGGACGTGCTGCACTCGTTCTCCGTTCCGGTGTTCCGGCTGAAGCAGGATGCGATCCCGGGTCGTTCGATCACGGGATGGTTCACGCCGACTCAGACTGGCGAACACGACATTCAGTGCGCAGAGATCTGCGGGATCGGCCACGGTGTGATGGCCGCGCGGATCCACATCGAAGACGCGAACACTCACGCGGCGTGGATCTCCTCGGCGTCCGCAGCGACCACACCGTAGAGGGCGAAGTCAGATGGCAGATACAGTAGCCGACGTCCACCAGCACGAGACGCACGGTCACGACGACCACCATCACGATCAGGGCTGGGTTTCGAAGTACCTGTTCTCGACGGACCACAAGATCATCGGCATGCAGTACATGTTCACGGGCATGTTCATGGCCGTGATCGGTGGGTACATGGCGTACGTGTTCCGGATGCAGCTCGCCTTTCCTGGCATCTCGGTGCCCGGATTCGGTCAGGTCTCGCCGGGCGAGTACAACGCACTGATCACGAACCACGGTTCGATCATGATCTTCTGGGTGGCGATGCCCGTACTCATCGCTGCGTTCGGGAATTTCCTGATTCCGCTGATGATCGGCGCGGACGACATGGTCTTCCCGCGCATCAACCGCCTGTCGTTCCAGGTCTTCTTCCTCAGCTCCGTCGTCCTGCTGGGCTCTCTGTTCGTCGAGGGTGGTGGCTTCGGAGGCGCCTGGACGTCGTATCCACCGCTCTCAGCGAGTGGGGATTACAACCAAACGCACTTGGGCGCGTCGCTATGGCTGATCGCCGTAGCCCTGGAGTTCGTCGCCTTCCTCCTGGGTGGAATCAACTTCATCACCACCCTGATGAACTCTCGTGCGCCCGGCATGAAAGCGTATGACATCCCGCTCGTGTGTTGGATGATCGTGATCGCGAGCATCCTCTTCATGCTGTCCGTAGGGCCCCTCCTCGCCGGTGCGGTGATGCTGCTCTTCGATCAGACGCTGAACACGGGCTTTTACGATCCCGCCCGCGGTGGTGACCCGATTCTCTGGCAGCACCTCTTCTGGTTCTTCGGGCACCCCGAGGTCTACGTCGTGTTGCTGCCGGCGATCGGCATCACGGTCGACGTGATGGCGACCTTCGCGCGAAAGAAGATCTTCGGCTACAAGATGGTTCTCTATACGGCGGTCGCGACCGGCGTACTGAGCTTCTTCGTGTGGGCCCACCATCAGTTCATCGCGGGTATCGATCCCCGGATGGCGAACGTCTTCACGATCACGACGTTGCTGATCTCGGTACCCATCGCGGAAATGCTGTTCGTCATGATCGCCACCCTGTACGGAGGCTCGATCCGACTTACGACCCCGATGCTCTGGGCGCTCTCCTTCATGGCCGAGTTCCTGATCGGAGGTGTGACCGGAATCTTCCTCGGCGCGAGTGGCGCGGACATCTACTTCCACGACACGTACTTCGTGCTGGCGCACTTCCACTACACGTTCTTCCCCATCGCGATCATCGGGACGTTCTGCGCCTTCACCTACTGGTTCCCGAAAATGTTCGGGAGGATGATGAACGACACCCTGGGCAAGATCCACTTCTGGGGTACGATCATCCCGTTCAACTTCATCTTCATCCCGCTCTTCGTGCTGGGGATGGGTGGTCAGCACCGCCGCATCTACAATTTCCAGCACTTCCCGGAGATTGCGGGCCCCGAGTACTTCCAGCTTCGCCAGCTCGCGACGATCGCATTGCTGGTGATGCTCGCCTTCCAGCTGGTGTTCTTCTACAACGTGATCGTGAGCTGGATGCGTGGTGAGAAGGCCGGCAAGAATCCTTGGAAGGCAAATACGCTCGAATGGACGACAGAGTCTCCGCCGCCGCATGGCAATTGGCCGGTAGACGAGCTGCCGACCGTGTACCGGGGGCCGTACGAGTATGGCCATCCGGATCGTGAAGAGGACTACTGGCCCCAAAACCTCCCCGGCTGATGGCACACGCAAGACCGATCGCAACGACCCGCAGCGCCACCGGGATTCCGACACCGCGTCTCGCGGTCTGGTGGATTCTCGCTTCCGAGGTCGTGATTTTCGGCGGCCTTCTCGGCGTCTACATCATGCACCGAATCGGCCATCCGGAGTGGGCCGAGGCTGCCTCTCATACGCAGACCTGGATCGGGGCCATCAACACGTTCGTGTTGCTGACCTCGAGCTTCACGTGTGTGCTCGCCCACCAGGCGGCGGAGAAGGGGAACGGCAAGGAAGCTGCGAAGCTACTTGGCTTCACGATCCTTGGCGCGCTGATGTTCCTCATGATCAAGTCGTACGAGTGGACGACTGAGATCATTGCGGGGTACACAATTACGGCGAACACCTTCTGGTCGTTCTACTACACCGCTGCGGGACTACACGCGCTCCACGTGATTGCCGGAGCGATCATCATGGGCTTCATCGCAGTGGATGCGTTCCGAGGCCGTGAACTCCATCGCGTCGAGATCATCGGGATCTATTGGCACTTTGTCGACGTGGTCTGGATTTTCCTCTTCCCGCTTCTCTACATCGCGAAATAGGCGACATGTCCGAGAACAACGAGCACAACGGCGAACACGGCCACGACGACGGCCATCACGTCAATTATTTCAAGATCTATCTGCTCCTTCTGGTCCTCTTCATCATTTCTGTTGTTGGTCCGGAAGTTGGCGAGTTCACGGGTCTTCGCTGGATTACGCTGATCACCGCCTTCGGCATCGCGGTCGTCAAGGCTCGGCTGGTGGTGAATAACTTCATGCATCTCGCGTGGGAAAAGCGGATCATGAAATGGATGTTGGCCTCGTCCGTCCTCCTGATGTTCCTGATGGTGGCGGGCATCTCGCCCGACGTGATGAATCATGAAGGAAACAACTGGGAGAATGTCGCGGCCAAGGCTGAAGTCGAGAGAGGCCTCGCGTACGCTGCGGGGTACTCCTCGGATGAAGCCGAGGATGAAGGTGAAGCTGAGGTCGTCGTCGCCGCTGGATTCAGCGCCGCAACCTCGTACGGACAGATCTGCGCGACGTGCCACGGCGCGGCCGGTGCCGGTGACGGGATTGCGGGTGCGGCCCTCGATCCGCCGCCGGCGAACTTCACCGATCCTGCGTTCTGGGCGGATCCCGCCCGAGATCGTGATCGGGTGATCACGGTCATCCGTGATGGTGCGGTTGCGGTTGGCGGCTCCGCCCTCATGGCTCCATGGGGTGCCCTCTACACGGAGGAGCAGCTCGAGCAGGTGGCCGATTACGTGATGTCCTTCCGCCCTGACGCGTAGCGAAGGGTAGAACGCGTGCACGACCGGGGGGTACACCCTTACGGCTTGGCACAACCCGAAGTGAAATGAGCGCAGAGTCCGCAACATTGCCGGCGAAGAGGCCCGCGAAACGAGAGCCTGTCATTCCGAATGGTGTGCTCGGAATGATGATCTTCATCTTTACCGAGATCATGTTCTTCTCCGGACTGATCTCCGCCCATACGATCGTGAAGTCGCAGGCGGCGGGTCAGATGTGGCCGCCGTACGGGCAGCCCCGTCTCCCGATCGAAGAGACCGCACTCAACTCTCTCGCGCTGCTTGTGAGTGGGATGGTGCTCGTCTTCACCTGGTTTGCGTTCAAGCGTGATCCTGGTCAGGCACGCATTCCACTCCTCCTGTCAATCATCCTCGGTAGCATCTTCGTGGGCTTCCAGGGCGCCGAGTGGGCGGCTCTTCTCGCCGATGGGCTCACGATGCAGTCGAGCTCCTACGGTGGATTCTTCTACCTGATCGTGGGGACCCATGCGATCCACGCGGTGGGTGCGCTGATCGCGCTACTGTGGACGTACGACAAGCTGAACAAGGACGAGCTTCGGTCTTCGCAGCTGGCGACGGTCTCCGCGTTCTGGTATTTCGTCGTTCTCGTCTGGCCCATCCTCTATTGGCAGGTCTACCTCTGATGCGTGCTGCGTTCGTCCTCGCTCTGACGCTCGCCCTCGTGGCGCTCCTGCCGGAAGCGGCATGGGCGTGCCCTGTGTGTTTCGACTCGAGCGACGAGAACCGTCAGGCCTTCATCGCGACGACGGTGTTCCTCAGCCTGCTACCGCTCGGCATGGTCGCGGGCGCTGGACTGTACGTTCGGAAGCGCGCCCGCGATCTGAGCGACGAGGCCTCGAATTCCGAGTCGCCGGACTGACCCGCCTGCCCGGCGGCTTGTCCCGCTCCGGGGCTGCTTCTAACCTCACGGGCGGCACATCTCGGAAGCCGGTGCGATTCCGGCGCGGTCCCGCCACTGTGTTGGGTTCGGTCTGAGAGGGATTCGACCGAAACGGACGCTCACGAAGAGCCACTGGGTCTCGACCCGGGAAGGCGAGCATTCCGGCCCTCAGCCAGGAGACCTGTGCCGCAGGATGTTGCTGTCCTTCGGTCGAGAGAACCATATGAATCCTGGGACCCGGGAGCGACGCACTCCCGTGCCGCTCTGCCCGCGCCATTTCGGCGTGACACGTCGCCTAACAGGCATGGCTCTGTTGGCGACGGGTCTTCTGGCGTGCGATGCCCGACCCGACCGGGAGTCCGCCGCAGGGTCCACCGTAACGACGGTGCCTCTGACCGCCACCCGGGTTGTGAGCCTCGTGCCGTCGCTTGCGGAGCTGATGGTCACGATCGGGGCCGGAGATCTCATCGTTGCGCGCACCGACTACGACACCCATCCCGCCGTGGTCCCACTTCCTTCGGTGGGCGGCGGGCTGGACCCCAGCCTTGAGGCGCTGGTCCAGCTGGAGGTCGATGTCGTGCTCATGCCCGAAGGTCAGGAGATGCCTGCACTCGCGGCGCGGCTTGGAGACCTCGGCATCTCCGCGGTCGGCTTCCGCACGGAAACGGTGGCTGACCTCTATGACTCCATCGATCGTCTGGGCGCGCTCGTCGGGCGGCCGGATGAGGCTCAGGCGCTCGCACGCGACATCGCGACGGGGCTCGCGGAGGTCGAGGCCCGGGTCTCGGATAGACCGGCTGTGTCCGTCATGTACGTGATCTGGTCCGACCCGCCCATGACGACGGCGGGCGGATCGTACATAGACGAACTGATTACGATCGCAGGTGGACGCAACGTGTTCGCGGATGCGCCTACGCGGTGGCCGAGCGTCGGCTACGAGTCGATCGTTCGTCGCAATCCCTCGGTCCTCGTCTGGCCCCGGGGCGCGACCTCCGACCTGACCCTCGACGTGATTCGCGAGATGCCGGGGTGGCGCGACCTGGAGGCCGTTCAATCCGGACGTGTCGTCTTCGTGGACTCGGATCGCTTCAATCGGCCCGGATCGGATCTTGCCCTGGCGGCCGCCGATCTTGCGCGAGCGCTCCATCCCGACGCCTTCACCGGCACGCGACCGTGACGCGCCACGCCCTTCTGCTCGTCGGGCTGCTGGCGGCGTTCTTGAGCGCCGTCGTCGTGGGTCTCATGGTCGGGGCGGTGAGCCTTCCCGTTTCTGAGGTCGTCGGTGCGCTTCGCGGGTCTGCGGATGCACAGACGCAAACGATCGTGGTGGGACTGCGACTCCCGCGGGTTCTCCTTGCGGCCGAGGTCGGGGCAGGTCTCGCCGTTGCGGGTGCGGTCTTCCAGGCACTGCTTCGGAATCCTCTCGCCGAGCCCTACGTGCTGGGTGTGTCGAGCGGGGCAGCCGTAGGTGCCGTAACGGCGATCGTCTTGGGCATGACAGCGACGTCGATGTTCGCCCTCCCGATCGCGGCGTTCATCGGTGCGATCGTCGCGATCACCTTGGTGCTCGCGATGGCGGCGGCTGCGGGCCGGGGCCTGGACACGCATGTCCTGCTTCTTGCCGGCGTGGTGATTGGCGCCTTCTTCAACGCGCTGATTCTGCTGCTCGTGAACTTCGCGGATCTGGAGACGTTCAGAGCGGCGATGCTGTGGATCATGGGTTCATTCAGCGGCGCGTCCAGCGAGACCGTCACCACCGTGGGGATCTGGGTGATCCCGGCTCTCGCGGTGCTGGGTCTGCTCGCCCGGCCCCTCAACCTCATGTCGGTCGGGGAGCAGAGTGCGTTCCACCTCGGTGTCGATGTGCGACAACTCAAGCTGTTCCTCTACGTCGGTACCTCACTGGTGGTCGGAGTCTGTGTCGCCGGATCGGGGGCGATCGGGTTCGTCGGGCTCGTCGTGCCCCACGGCCTGCGCCTCGTCGGGGGGAGTGATCATCGGTGGCTACTGCCGGCGTGTGCGTTCACGGGTGGGGCCTTCCTCGTCTTCGCCGACACGATCGCCCGCACCGTCGTGGCGCCTGCCGAGCTTCCCGTGGGTGTCGTTACGGCTCTGGCCGGCGTCCCTGTCTTTCTGTGGCTGCTGATCCGGCACGAGGAGGGTGCATGAGCCTCTTCGAGCTCAGAGAGGTTTCGTACCGCTATCCGTCGGCTCCACGGCCGGCGCTGGACGGAATCTCACTCGATGTAGCCGAGGGTGCGCTGTTCGCGCTTCTCGGTCCGAACGGATCAGGCAAGTCGACCTTGCTGCGAGTCATGCTCGGAGAACTGGCGACCACGGCGGGGTCGGTCACGTACGCTGGCCGGCCGTCCGACGCGTGGGGCAGGCGGGAGATCGCGACCCAGATCGCTTTCGTGCCGCAGGCAGAGCCGATGGCCTTTCCCATGACGGTACGAGCATTGGTCGAGATGGGGCGATATCCGCACACGGGGATTCTGGGTCGCATGGGTCCACCCGACCGGGCGGCGATCGACGAGGCGATGGAGCGCGCAGGCGTGGCCGATCTCGGTGGGAGGAGCATCCGGAATCTGTCGGGTGGGGAACGGCAGCGGGTCCGGATCGCCCGGGCATTGGCGCAGGAGCCGAGGATTCTCGTTCTGGACGAGCCGACGGCTGCGCTCGACCTGCACTTCGAGATGGAG
>CALHIO010000211.1 GCA_938030915.1 uncultured Gemmatimonadota bacterium | reverse complement strand
CCAGGCGATGGAGGCGGACTACGTGGCGTATGGCATGGTCAGCTTCGTGACCAACAGCGGGGTCCGGGAAGGTCGGGTCGAGGCCGATACTGCGTACGTGTACGAGGAGTCGTCGACGGCCATGCTCCGACAGATGTCGATCGTCTTCTACGACGAACTCGGAAACGAGAACGCCACTGTGACGGGCGCCTTCGGTGACTGGAACCGCGAGACGAACCGTATGGTCGCGCGCGGCGACGTCATCTTGCTGATCCATGGGGATTCAAGCCGGATCGAGAGCGCGGAGATCTACTATGACCCCGGGCTCGAGCGGATCTGGAGCGACTCGCTGACCACGCGGATCATGAGCGATGGCAGTGTGACCAGCGGAACGGCGTTCGAATCGGACATGGGGTTCGAGAACGTCACGATCGCCAACATGAGGGGTGGGGCGCGGCGCGTCTTTTAGACCCCACGCCATCACGCCCCCGCCGCCCATGCGCCTGCCTCGCGCCACGGTCCTCGTTGGGGCCCTCATGCTGCTTCTGACGACGGTCCCGGCCACGCTGAGGGGTCAGGAGGGGTGCGAGGCGATCGCGCCCGGAAATGACCTGACGCGATCGCTGACGGTGGGGGGGATGCGCATTACGTACATCACGAACCCGCATTTCCTCTGCGAGGGTGGTGTCGAGATCTGGGCCGATTCGGCCGAAGCGTTCCCCGACCGAGGGTACTCGCACCTCATCGGCGACGTCCGGTACGTGGAGAGCCAGCGCGAGCTCCGCGCCGACGACGCACGCTACTTCACCAACGAGGGGCGTCTCCAGGCAGAGGGGAACCTGACCATCGTCGACGCCGAGCAGGGGTCCTCCATCCAGAACGGAAGCCTCGTGTACCTGCTTCAGACCCGCTTCCGTGACGTCGCCGAGATGACCGTAGTCACCGGAGCGGACGGGGAACGCCCCATCGCAATCCTGACACCTCCGCCACCCGGCCCGGATTCGACCTCTGCGCTGTCCGACTCGACCGAGGCCTCTGAGACCCAACTCGTGGTTCAGCCTCCGGCTCCGGATGATCTCTCCGGGGAAGCCGGACCATCCCCCGAGCCGAAAGCGTATCGCGTTGTCGGCGACAGGATCTTCCTGCTCGGGACGGGCTACTTCACGGCATCGGGAGACGTGGAGATCGAACAGGATTCGCTGCTCGCCTTCGCCGACTCTGCCGAGTACGACGCGGAGGGGACCGGGTTGCTGCTCGCCGGGGACGCCCGTGTGGTGGGCAACGAGTACGATCTCGTCGGCCGGACGATCACGATGAGCGCGCCAGGGTCTGCCAGCAGTCGGATCCATGCACGCAGGGCGGCCCGACTGGAGGGAGACGATCTTCTCCTGACGTCGGCGCAGATCTTCCTCTTCCTGGAGAACGACCAACTGGACCGACTCGTGGCGACGCCCATCGTAGGTCCAGCGGCGATCAATGCCGATTCCCTCGATCACGAGCGCCCTGAGGCTACGGTTCAGGATTTCGTGCTGACGGCGGATTCTCTCGAGGTCCGGGCACCCGACCAGAGGGTCGAGCGCGTCTTCGCGTCGGGATCCGCACGAAGCGTATCGGAGGCGGGCGATTCCCTGACCGTCGATCTTCTTCCGGAGATCGCGCGGACCGACTGGCTGGAGGGCGACACCGTGATCGTGAACTTCACGGAAATCGGCCCAGCGCCATCAGCCCCGGGTGACGCTGGGGAAGATCGGCGCCTGGAGGTCGACGACATCATCGCGATCGGTCGGGCGCGATCCCTGTACCGGCTGGCACCGAGCGACTCACTCGCTCGCCCTGGCGTCGACCCCCCAGCTGTCCACTATGTGGTCGGGAGCGAAATCCGGATTCAAATGGAGAATCGACAGATTCAGGGGATGCAGGTCGCCGGGCAGACGCAGGGAGTGCATCTCGAGCCGCTCCAGCGCCGTCCCCCGATGGATTCAACGCTGGTCACCGACTCACTCTCGATCAGCGACACGACAGGCGTCGTGGTCGACACGCTCGGCGCGATCGCCGACACGACGCGAGGGCGCGCTCCCGGGACCTGGAAGGAACTCGAAATCCCCGACCGTGTCCGTTTCACCATAGGATCCTCCCCCGTACCGTCCCCTGACGCCCCGATGCGGCCCCGAACGGAGACCCAGCCATGGAAGCGCCCATGGATCCAATGAACGAAGAACCCGATATGCCGGGCACAGACTCGACGCAGGAGGATTCCGCGGCCGACACGCGATCGGGTGTGGAGAGCTCCGACCCGGATACCCCGTCAGCCACGGTGGCGAGGATCGAAGGGGACAGCCGCCTGTGGGCGAATGGTCTCACGAAGATCTACAGGAACCGCCGGGTGGTGGACAACGTGGACATCGAGGTGAGCCAGGGCGGGATCGTGGGGCTGCTCGGGCCGAATGGAGCAGGGAAGACGACGACCTTCTACATGATGGTCGGGCTGATCCCACCAGCAGCAGGGACGGTTCACCTCGACGAAGAAGATCTCACCCGAACCCCCATGTATCAGCGAGCGCGCAAGGGTGTGGGCTACCTCGCGCAGGAGCCGTCGATCTTCAGACGGCTCTCGGTGGAAGACAACGTGATGGCGATCCTCGAGACCCTGGGGCTTCCCGCGTCGGAGGAGACGGCCCGCCTCGAGGAGCTCCTCGGTGAACTCGGCCTCACCGGTCTCCGTAAGAGCAAGGCGTACTCGCTGTCCGGGGGTGAACGGCGGCGTCTGGAGATTACACGCGCACTCGTGCAGCGACCGAAGTTCATGCTACTCGACGAGCCTTTCGCAGGGATCGACCCGATCGCGGTGCACGACATCCAGGAGATCGTTCGAGGCCTCAAGGATCGGGGAATCGGGGTCGTCATCTCCGACCACAACGTCGAACAAACATTGGAGATCGTGGATCGTGCCTACATCATGTATGAGGGCAAGATCAGGGTAAGTGGCACGGTTTCTGAATTGGTATGGAATGACGAGGTGGCCGAGATCTATCTCGGACCTGCCCTGACGGCCCGAATGAGAGACAGGTACCCCCGTCCGGGGGCCTGAGGGGGGGGCGATCACCGCGCGCCCGGGCGCGTGGTTCACGAGGATTCATGAGTTCGTTCAACGCCAAGCTGTACCAGAGCGCACAGCTCCGGCAGGAGATGCGGATCAACCCGCGCCTGTATCAGGCGATGGAGTTGCTCTACATGCCCCTGCTTGACCTGGAAATGCACCTGAAGGAGCAGCTGGCGGAGAACCCCTTCCTGGAGATGCAGGAGGCCGACGACCAGAAGGAAGTCGAGCTCAAGGAAGACACGATCGATGAGCCGATGGGTGACGACGAGGTCGACTGGGAGGAAATCCTGCTCGACGGCTTCGATGTGGGGGGGCGCCGTGAGCAGTATGAGCATCGCGACTTCTTCGAGCCGACTCCGGTCGAGGCTCAGGATCTCCACGACCATCTGCACGGCCAGCTGACGCTTCTCTCCATC
Organism: uncultured Gemmatimonadota bacterium; assembly: GCA_938030915.1. GTDB lineage: Bacteria > Gemmatimonadota > Gemmatimonadetes > Longimicrobiales > Gaopeijiaceae > UBA2589. The sequence continues at coordinate 2,989 of CALHIO010000211.1, read as the reverse complement.
TCCGAGCGGGAACTCCGTCTGGGTGAAGAACTCATCGGCAACATCGACGACGATGGCATGCTTGCGTGCACCCCGGAGGAGTGCGTCGCCGGCCTGAACGAGTGGCTCGACGAGGTACGCCCCTCTCTGATCCAGAAGGCCGGTGAGATCACCGACGAAGCGGAACGGTCTGAGGAGCTGGCCGAGATCGAGCTGACCCTCCGCCCTTACGAGCCGGTGGAGGCCGAGCGTATGCTCAAGGTCATCCATCGCTTTGATCCTCCCGGCGTTGGGGCCCGGGACGTGCGCGAGTCGATTCTGATCCAGCTACGCCAGAGGGAAGAGGAGGAGTCGCTCGCCTACCGGATCGTCGATGAGCACTTCGACGCCCTCATCAATCGGCATCTCACGGACATCGCGAAAGCCGTGGGGGTCAAGCCGATCGAGGTCCAGGACGCGGCAGACTCGATCAGCCACCTCGATCCAAAGCCGGGCCTGAAGTACTCGACGGCTCCGGAGGAGTACGTCATACCTGACCTTATCGTCGAGCTCATCGACGGTGAGTACATGGTGTTCGCCAACGATACCAGCCTGCCTCGGCTGCGGATCTCTCAGTCGTATCGCGACGTCGCGAAGGACAAGCGGGCCTTCACGGGTGAGAACAAGGAGTTCATCGCCAGCAAGCTCAACTCCGCCAACTGGATGATTCAGGCGATCGAGCAGCGCCGTCAGACGATGCTGAAGGTCATGCACTTCATCGTCGACCGGCAGCGAGAGTTCTTCGAGCGCGGTGTGCAGTACCTCAAGCCCCTCACGCTCCGTGAAGTCGCGGACCACATCGAAATGCACGAGTCGACGGTGTCCCGCGTCACCAACAAGAAGTTCGTCCAGACACCGCGGGGCGTATACTCGCTCAAGTATTTCTTCTCCAGCGGCCTGTCGACCACGAGCGGTGAGGATATCTCCGCGCGCGGTGTTCGCGACAAAATCAAGGTCATGGTCTCCGACGAGAACCCCAAGAAACCGCTCACCGACCAAGCCATCGTGACGCTTCTCCAATCCGACGGCGTGAAGATTGCTCGGCGGACCGTGGCCAAATACCGGGACCAGCTCGGTATTCTCCCCGCCCGGATGCGAAAGCGGGTCTGAGTCATGGAGCAGAAGCTCTGATGCGCCGTGACTTCACCGTCGTCATCCCGGCGTACGACGAGGCCCCGGTGCTCCCGGATCTCGTGCGGGAGCTCAGGGCATCCTTCGACCGGCATGGCCTCGACGGAGAAGTGCTGCTGATCGATGATGGATCCACCGACGGCACGGCCGACATCGCGGAAAAAGAAGCCGCGGGGTGGGAGCGCTTTCGGGTCATCCGCCACCCGATGAATCGCGGAAAGACCGAGGCGATGCTGACCGCAGCCGAGGTCGCCACCGAGCCGTTCCTCGTGCTCTTCGACGCGGACCTGCAGCACACGCCCGATGAGATTCCGCGTTTCCTGGAACGGCTCGACGAGGGATGGGACATCGTCACAGGTCGAAAAGTGGGTTCGTACGACAAGAAGGCCGTGTCATCCGTGTACAATCGGCTGTCCCGGCGGATCTTCGACGTTCCGGTCTCCGACCTGAACTCCATGAAGGCGTTTCGCGCGTCCGTCCTCGAGGGGCTCTCGCTGCGGCACGACTGGCACCGGTTCTTCGTCGTCCTCGCTCATGCCCGCGGTGCCAGCGTCTCGGAGATCGACGTCGAGCTCCACCCTCGCAGGGCGGGGGAGGCCAAGTACGGTGGGTCGCTGCGCATTCTCATCGGGCTCCTCGACCTCGTCTCCGTCTGGTTCCTGCTCCTCTTCTCCCGTAAGCCCCTCCTCCTCTTCGGTGGGACCGGACTGGCCCTGGCGGTCCTGGGGTTTGTCGTCACGATCATCACCGTGTATCTGCGCTTCGTGCATCCGATGCTCGGCTTTGATCCGTACATCCCGCCGATGGGGTATCGACCGTTGCTGTACCTCGTCATGCTGCTCGAGACGCTGGGCTTCCTGTTCTTTGGCTTCGGGCTCGTGTCGGAACAGGTCGCACAGGTGCGTGACGAGCTCGACGCGGCGCGCAGGAAAGGCGGCTGATCCTGGCTGCCAAGCGGGTACTCCTGGTCATCGGGACCCGACCCGAAGTCATCAAGATGGCTCCGGTCGTCCAGGCCTTCAGGGCCTACGAACCGGATCTGAACGCCCGCGTCGCCTTCACGGGTCAACACACGACACTCGTGGACAGTGTGATGGGTGCCTTCGAGGTCGTCCCGGATTTCGACCTGGCAATCATGAAGCCCGATCAGACCGTCTACGACGTCCTCAGTGCGGCTTCGCAGGGCCTCGCCGGGGTCATTCGGGAATTTCGGCCCGATATGCTGCTTGCTCAGGGAGACACGGCCACCGTCTTCGCCGCCTCACTCGCGGGCTTCCTCGAGCGCGTACCGGTCGGCCACGTGGAAGCGGGACTCCGGAGCGGCGACAAGACGGCGCCGTGGCCGGAAGAGGTCTTTCGGCGCATGACGGACGTGATCGCGGATCACTACTTCGCACCGACTCCTCGAGCCCGCGACCTCCTCCTCGCAGAGGGCGTTCCCAGAGCGTCCATCCACGTGACCGGGAATACCGTGGTGGACGCGCTGCTCGACGTCGCCAGCAGGGAGCATGCGGTCACGAATGAGGCGTTGCAGGCGATCTTGGCCGCACCCGACAATCCGCGCCTCGTGCTGCTCACAGCCCACCGCCGTGAGTCATTCGGCGCGCCTCTGCACCGTATCTTCACCGCTGTCCGCCGGATCGTCGAGGCACACCCTGATGTTCATGTGCTCTACCCCGTTCACCCGAACCCGAACGTCCGTGGGCCTGCGCACGAAGCGCTCGAGGGCATCGAACGGGTCCATTTGACGGAGCCCTTGAACTATGTGGATACGGTGATCTCACTGCGGCGTGCTGCCCTTGTCCTTACGGACTCGGGCGGTCTCCAGGAGGAAGCGCCG
>CALHIO010000210.1 GCA_938030915.1 uncultured Gemmatimonadota bacterium | reverse complement strand
CCGCTGCGCTGGGTGGTCCGCCCGGCCGTGACTGCATCGATCCTCGCCGCTCTTCTCGCTCCCACCCTCCGGGCTCAGACGTGGAATCCCCTTCAGCGTGGGAGTAAGAGCATCGAGGTCGTCGGGCACCTTCCGATGGGTGCGCGCCTGACCGTCACGGATATGGACATCGAACAGGAGCTCGATAGGCCCTACGCCTTCGTGAGCCGCGCCAATGTGGTCGGGGGCGGCGAGCGCGGTGTCGACATCGTCGACCTTTCGAACCCGGAAAACCCCCGGATCCTCTACGAATGGCGGATCGAGGATGACGAGCTCCATCTCGGGCCCGGCGCGATGGACGTGAAGCACTTCAAATGGGCTGGCCGCTACTACGTGGTTCAGTCTCTCCAGTTCGGACAGGGCGGACCGAACGCCGATGTCGGGGCCGTAGTGCTGGACGTGACGGGGCTCCCCGACCCTGATCAGGTGCGTGAAGTCGGGCGCATCCGGGAGGCGGATCATTTGGGAGGCTTTCACAACATCTTCATTTACAAGCACAGTGACGGCCGGGTCCTTCTCTTCACGACCGTTCGAGGACCGTACGCCCACGTCTACGATCTCGGCCGTTTCGTCGAAGGTGACGAGGACGGTGCCCTGGTGGGCCGTGTCCCGGTGCCGACCGATGGCTCGGGCTTCGGCGGGTATCACGACATGTACGTCGGATATCACCCGGACACCGATCAGGACCGCTTCTACGGTGGGGGAACCGGCGGGTACTACGTCTACGACGTAAGCGACGTTGGGCGCCCCACCCTGGTGGCGTCCATGGCAGGTGTGTCAGGGGTACAGTACGGGCATACGGTGACCCCGTCTCCCGACGGCCGATACGTCATAGCCGAGACCGAGTATCGGCACGCGCCCCTCCGGATCTTCGATCTACAGCCTGTCCTGGATGGTGAGGCGCAGAATGTGCGCGCGCCGATTTCCGCTTGGACCGCAGACTGGCAACACCTCGTTCACAACCACGAGGTCCGGTGGCCCTTCGTCTTCGTATCGGGCTACGTCGATGGGCTTCAGATCTTCTCGCTCGCGGATCCGTCGAACCCCGTCACGGTCGGTTACTACGATACCTACATCGGCCCGCTTAACGAGGACTTCAATCCGGTGTTCAACGGCACCTTCGGGGTGGACGTCCGAAATGAAGACGGGCTGATCTTCGTATCCGACTCCTCGAGCGGCCTTTGGATCTTCCGGCTCGAAGGCTTCCAAGGCTGGAACGGGGCAGCATGGGGATACCCGAACATCTCCAGTGTTCAGGATTGGGAGCGAGGGCCCGTGCGACGCCTGATCGGGGAGTAGACGGTACCCCGAACAGCCCCACCCTGCCCGGATCACGGAGCTCAGAGTGTTCTCGCGAACACCTTTAGAAACATATGTTTTTAGCTTGATAGATATTGCCGTAATCGCATGCTCTGTAACACTTTACTACGATCCTGAAACATCAATTTTCTTGCAAAGAAAGTTCTGGCACAGGCGTATCCGAGTGCGTATATAGCGGTCGCACACCGTCGAACACACAACCGGACCGCACCTCATGGGCATCGAGTCGCTCAAGCAGCAAGCACGCAATCACGAGCAGAACGCGGAGTGGCAAAGCGCGCTCGATCAATACACCGAAGTGCTCGCAGAACTCGCCGGCGATGAGCAGGTGGACATCGGTCTCCACCACCGCATGGGGGATCTCTACGTCCGCGTCGGTGGGCTCGATCAGGCGGTCGAGCATTACGTAAAGGCCGTGGAGCTCTATCGCGAGGCATACCTGCCGAACAACGCCATCGCGGTGTGCAAGAAGATCATTCGGCACGTCCCGCAGCATCACGGCGCCTATCTACTCATGGGGCGGATTCGTGGAGAACAGGGTTTTCTGCCCGAAGCCCGTGAGAACTTCCTGGCCTATGCCGACTGCATGGCCAGTGACGGCGACATGGACGAGTCGGTCCGCGCGCTCATCGAGTTCTGTGATCTCGCTCCCGACGACGTCGACGCCCGGGTCATGCTCGCTGAGCAGATGGTCGCTCAAGGCCGTGAAGAGGAGGCCGCTGAACACCTGCGGGTCGCGCACCGTCACTACGAACACATCGGAGATGCGCAGCAGGCCGAGGACATGAAGGCCCGGATCGTGGCGATCGGAGGAACCACCGTCGAGGAGACCTCACCGGAACTGGAGGATACATCCGATGAAGACGACTTCGTCGATCTCGGTGCAATGATCCTCGGTGGCATGGCGGAAAAGTCGACCCACTTCAAGGTCTCCTGCGAGGAGCCGAGTGGGGACGAACAGGCCGACTTCGCCACGGTCCTCGCTCAGTTCGAGGATAAGGTTTCGGAAAATCTCGACAGCAACGACGTGCAGACTCACCACGATCTCGGTACGGCCTATAAGAACATGGGCCTTCTGGACGAAGCGATCGGGTCCTTTCAGGCGGCACTGCGGGCCTCCGCGGATCACCTGCCCACATACGAACTCTTGGGCCAGACCTTCCTGGAAATGGGTCGACCGGAAGCCGCCGTGAAGTCCATGGAGCGAGCCTTCGAGGTCGCGACCGCCGGAGAAGAGGAGCTGGTGGGCATCTACTACTACCTCGGCCTCGCATACACTAAGCTCAACAGCCGGCAGACGGTCATGGAGTAGCGCGCTCGCGCAGGGCACCTTGCCAGCCCATACCACGGTTCGGACTTTCGGTCGTGCTCTGACCATCCGACCGGAAGGCTTCCATGCGTCTCCGAACCCTCTCTCTGCTCGCACTGGCCGCACCGACACTTTTCGCGCATCCGGTGCTCGCGCAGACGGGTCGTGCCCTCCAGCTCGAGGACTACTATGCCCTCAAGTCCGTGGGCTCACCCGGAATCTCACCGGACGGCCGCTGGGTCACCTACACGGTTTCAAGTCGCGTCGAGCAGGACAATTCCACGGACGAGCAAACGTGGATCGTGCGCGCGGACGGCTCCGACGGTCCCGTGCTCGTCCGTCTGGCAGGTCGGGACGTGTCGAAACCCCGCTGGGACGGCGACCATCTCCGCGTGGAAGACACGGAAGGGGCGGGATGGTTGATCGATCCGGAACGGACGAACGACGCCGCGACACCTGCTTCAGAGCTCGGGGCCGTGGGGGTACTCAGTCCGGATGGCATGTGGCGCGCCGTGGTTCGCGAGATCGAGCGCCCTGCCCCGCCGGCACCGGAGCTCACCGACTTTGAGCAGCGGCACGCCGATCGGTTCGAGGGCGTGCAGTTCGACTGGTACCCCTTCGTGCGAGATGGGCAGGAATTTCCACTCCCCGACCGCTCTGCCGCGAACACGGAGGAGATCTTCCTCGAGCGAGCCGACGGCTCGGGAGAAGCAGTGCAGCTCACGACCCTCGGGCTTCGTCCGGGGAGCGTATCGTGGAGCCCGGATAGTCGCACGATCCTTTTCACGGCGGACCCGAACGCCTTCAGTGAACTCCTGTACGCTCGCACGGATCTCTTCACGGTCAGCGTATCCGGTGAGCTGAATCGGCTCACGGACGACGGGTTCACGTATTCCGGTGTGCAGTTCTCGCCGGACGGGGAGTGGATCTCCTACGTCCGCTCGTTCGGCACGGACTATATCATCGAGCGGAAGCTCGATCATGGAGGCCCCCGCGACCTGTACGTCCGGCCGGCGTCCGGGGGTGACCCGTTAAACCTCACCGCCGACTTCGATCTGGATGCCGGCACGCCACGCTGGGCCCCGGATGGTGATCACATGTACTTCACGACCGGGATCGGCGGCGCTACGCACCTCTTCCGGATCTCCCCCGACCGGGGTGGGGTCGAGCAGGTCACGAGCGGGCTCCGCCGGATACAGGGCCTGAGCATCGACGAAAACTTCGACCGGATGGCCTACACGGTGGGACACTTCGACCGGCCACCGGAGGTCTGGACCGCGAATATCGACGGGACCAACGAGCGTCAACTCACCGACGTCCACGCGGAGTTCCTGGCCGAGGTGTCCCCCAGTGGCTGGGAACGGATCCTGTACGAAAGCTACGACGGCACGCCGATCGAGGGCTTCCTCCTCTACCCGCATGGGTATTCGGGGAACTCGGGGGCCGAGTACCCGCTCATCGTCGTAAACCACGGCGGACCTCACTCGGCGTCGGGGTACGGATTCAACTTCAAGAACCAGTTCTTCGCCGCCAACGGGTATTTCGTATTCCTGCCAAACTTCCGTAGCTCAACAGGTTACGGCGACGACTTCAAGTGGGGTACGTGGGGGGGCTGGGGCACCAACGATGGGGAGGACGCGCTGGCGGGTGTCGATCATCTGATCGAGCGCTTCCCCGTCGATCGCGATCGTGTCGGCTCGACCGGCCACTCGTATGGCGGGATCCTGACGAACTGGCTCATCACCCGTTACCCAGACCGATTTCGGGCGGCCGTGAGCGGGGCGGGCGCGTCGAACTGGACAAGCAACTACGCTCATTCCGACGTGGCTCGGACCAAGGAGTTGGAGTTCTTCGGGCGCCCGTGGGAGCCCGAAGCGCGGGATATCATGATCCGCCAGTCCGCGTACCTGAATTCAGGGGGCGTTCAGGCCGCAACTCTGTTCGTTCATGGCGAGGTGGATTACCGCGTACCGCTCGAAGGTGCGATCCAGCTCTATACGTCGCTGAAGAAGCAGGGCGTGCCGGCCGAACTGATCGTCTACGACGGCCAGGCGCACGGGATCCGAGGGCACTGGAACAACGTGCATCGGATGATGAACGAACTGCGCTGGTGGGAGACCTACCTCAAGCCCGTGCGACCGAGACTGACCAGCGACGGCTGACCCTTCCCCTCAGGCCCCCATGAGGACGAGCAGTACCGAGAGCGTCACGACCGAGAATGCGGACGAGAGGACGACCGCACTCGCCGCGACCTCCGACGCTGTCTCGTAGCGCGCCCCGAAGAGGTAGACCATCGCGGCACTCGGCAAGCCGGCCATGACCACGGCAACAGGTGCCCACGGCCAGCCGAGCCCGAGCACGGGCACGACGAGCACCCATGCCAGCATCGGCTGGACGAGCAACTTGATTCCGGCGAGCACCGAGGCCGGCGCGAGCTGTCCCTCGAGTCGATAACCGGCCAGTGACGCCCCCAAGGCGAGCAGAGAGCACGGGATGGCGACCGTGGCCATCACTCTGCCGACAGCATCGATCGGTGCCGGGAGGGTCGAGAGTCCGGCCAGGTTCGCACCGAGGCCGAGAAGAATCCCCGCGATGATGGGATTCGCGACCACCTCGAACACGAGGCGGGCCGCCCGCATACTCGCCGCTTGTCCTTCCCGCCCCCGCCCCGTCTCGATCAGAATGATGGAGACCGGAAGGAGCGTGGCGGAGTGGAACGAAATGATCAGGAAAATGGGAACGGTTGCTTCATCACCGAAGGCGCTGACCAGCAGCGGGATGCCGAGGAGTACCGTATTCGAAAATCCCGCTCCAAGGCCGTAGATCGATTGCTCGTCGATCGGTCGCTGGAAGAGGAATCGCGCCGAGAGCATGCCCAGACCGTACGCCGCGAACGCAGACGCGTAGTAGCCGCCCAGGAAGCTCCACGCGATCTCTTCGGGAAAGTCGATCGTCGCGATCCGGTAGAAGAGCATGATCGGGATCGCTGCGTTGAACACGAAGAGGACGAGTCTCCGTGCTGTGACCGCCCCGAACAGGCCGACACGAACGGCGAGATAGCCGACGGCCATAACCCCGAAAATGGGGGCGATGATGCCCGCGATCTGGATCAACGGTGCGCTCGATCCGGTTGGAGGCTCAGCGGGTGAACGATGTCAACCGACCACCCGAACTGCCCACGTCATGAAGTCCCCATCCATTCATCCTCGCGCGTCACCAGCACACGATGATCTCGGGAACGTGTGCGATCAGTTCACCAGCGCCCGCAGCGCACTGCGGTCCAGCAGCTGACCCTTCGTCACGACCGCCTCGACAGATCGCGTGTTCGTAATGTTTTCGAGCGGATTGCGCGTCAGAAGCACGAGATCGGCGACGCGACCTACTTCGATCGTGCCCATCTCGTCCTCGAGTCCGAAGAACTCCGCCGGATGCACCGTGGCGGCCTCGAGCGCTTCGAGGGGGGTGAGTCCGGCGCGCACGAGCATCTCGAGCTCGCTGTGCAGACTGTAGCCCGGTGCAGCGAAGCCGATCGGGGTATCCGTCCCCGCGCCGAAGGGAACACCCGCCTCGTGCATAAGACCCACGAGGAAGAGACTCCACTCTCCATAGGTCAGGTCACGCATCGGGCCGCCCTGACGGTTCGCCTCGGTGGCCTCACCCCACTCCTGCGACACGTCCGCCGGAAGCTTGGTCAGCAGCTCACTCCAATCCTCACGCTCGAAGGGCGGCATCACGCCGAGTGCGTTGAGCCGTAGCGTCGGGACCTGGATCGTATTCATCATCGCGGCGACCACCTCTGCGCAGCTGGCCTCGTCGTACGCGTCCACCGCCGGGAGCCGCTGCAGGCTGTGCAGGTTCGACCGAAGCGTTCCGCCGGGGACCCCGTCCTGGTTGGCCAGCAGACTGCGGCGTTCGGCCAGCCACGCCTCGGCATCGGCAACACAGTCCATCTCGATGTTTCGCAGGTGTTCGAGCGACTGGACACGGGGCCCGACATCGCGTGCCCTCATCGACAGGGGCACGTGGCCATCCATGGGAAGCCCCCGAGCGTTCGCTTCTTCCACGAGCACCTCGAAGACCTCCGGGGTGACCATCTCGTAGATCTTCAGGAAGTCGACCCCCGCATCCGCCAGACGAGCCACGTTCGCGCGCGCCGTCTCCACGTCGGGATTTCCAATACCGAGCGGTGGTCGACCGGTCCCGTCATACACCACGAACTCTCCGTCGAGGAGCGGGCCCGCATAGAAGACCCTCGGGGCGG
>CALHIO010000209.1 GCA_938030915.1 uncultured Gemmatimonadota bacterium | reverse complement strand
CGGGTTCGCGTTCAGCCTGATCCAGCCCGGCAGCTACGAGCTCAGGGTCGAAGCGCTCGGCTATCGTCCCCTCATCGCCCGTCCGTTGACGCTCAGCGTGGGCGAGAATCGTGCGTTGATGCTCACGCTCACGGTCGAGCCTCCTCCGGTGACGAGGGTCGATACGATCGCCCTTCCTGCGGGCGCGTCGTCGCGCGCGCGGGCCGGGGCGCTGCAGTTCGGAGCCCATGAGATCAGCCAGCTCCCCTACCGCTTCAACGACCTGGGCGGGGTGGCTTCGCTGTCGACGTCTTTCGACCGAGGGCTGGGCGCACAGGGGCTGCCAGGTGACATGACGCTTGTGCTCGCGGACGGTCTGCCTGTGTACCGGGCGCCTCATCCCACGGCGAGGGGAGAGATCCTCGCCAGCCCGCTGTTCTCAACCTCGTCCCTGGCTTCCGTGGCCAGCATGTATGACGCCACGGACGTAGAGTGGTCCGGGTCCGCTGGTGGATACCTCGTGACGACGACGCGGAATTCGACCGGTAGCGGGGGTGCCGAGATCGACGCGGGGTGGTCCGGTGATCCCCTGTGGTCGTCTGCTGAGCTCGACGTCGTGAGTCCTCCCCTGATGTCCTTCCAGGGCGGCGCACGGGGCACGCTCGCGGTCGGCAACTCGGGTACGCTGTTCGTATCCGGTGAAGCACTTCAGCACGAATCGCCGCTTGCTCCGCGGGTGGGGGAGGCCCTCGCGACCGATCTGACGGGTCTGGATCCGACCGTGCTCGAAGGGTTGTCGCAGCCTGGCGTGGAGTCATACCGACGCTACGCGGGCCTCGCTCGACTGGACGTCCAGCGCAGCTCTTCGAGTCGGCTCTTCTTGCGGGGCGCGGGCGCCGTGTCGGAGCGGTCGTTCGATGGCAGCGGTCCCCTGACGCTCAGAGGGCTCTCGGCGCCGGCCGAAGAGTCGATCGACTTCTCGGCGGCGCTGGGTCTGGTCAGCGCGCCCTCTCGACGAACGACTCTGGAGCTGAGGGGGGGCGTGTCCGGGAGCTACCGCGACTTCTCCGGATCCGGGATTGGATTGCCCCCGGCGTATCTCACCGAGTCGGCCACGTTTCTGGGTCAGGCGCACTCTTCGGTTGGCGAGTCGTCGCGCACCGACTTCGTCCTGAACCCGCTCCTTCGTTACGGGGTCGGGTCGAACTCATCGCTGAAGTTCGGGGCCACGGTGAGGGCGTCCCGGCACACGATGGCGCACTCCCGCTCGTCTCTGGGCGATGCGCTGTTCTCGGGACCCAGCGAAGTGCTGTCGGGAGAAGGCTTCGGGCAGCGGACGAATGCCGCGGAGGAGTCGTTCGGTACCCAGGAGTTCGGGGTCTTTGCCCAGTACGAGGGCATGCCATCGAGCAACGTTCGGCTGGTCCTGGGGGGGCGCTACGACTTTGAGAGGATCACGGCGGGTGATGCTGCGCTGAATGATGGTTGGTTCGACGCGACGGGCCTCAGGTCCGATGACTTCGATACGGGCTACCACCAGCTCGGAGCCAGATTTTCGTTGGGGTGGGATCCCGGGGGGTCAGGCAGCACCCGTGTGATGATCGGTGCGTCCCTTCATGAGGGCGACGTCGATACGCGAGCGATCTACCAGGTACTCGCAGAGGACGTGGATGGGACCTCGACACGGTACTCGGGCTCGTCGCTGGGCTGGCCGGAGGGTGGGATTCCTGCCCTGGCCGGGCCGGATCTTCCGAGCCTGACCCTTCTCGGGCCTGACGCCCGCGCTCCGCGGACGTCCAATCTCAGTGTCACGCTTTCGCAGCGCGTCGGGGACCGGACGTCGGCCTTCGCGGGCGCTTCGACGCGGCGGACGGACTTCCTCATGCGGCGGCGGAACCTGAACCTACCGCTCGTCCCGTTGGCGGCGGATTCGTGGGGTCGATCCGTCTACGGCACACCGGTACAGACGGGCAGCACCGTCGTAACGACCGCCGACGATGCGCGCCGGTTCGCGGACTTCGGGGAGGTCTGGGCGCTCGACCCTGATGGTTGGTCGGAGTACGTCGGGGTCACGGTCGGACTGGAGCACTCGACGGCGCTTCTCGAGGCGTTCGCCACCTACACCTGGTCCGAGACGACGGACAACTGGGTCGGGGCCGCGAGTGGACGTGTGGGCGCCTCGCTCGAGCCCGGCCTCCCAGGTGAGGGTGACACCCCGTGGGCAGACGGTGTATCCGACTTCGACCGTCCCCATCGGGCGGTCGGGGCGCTCACGATGCATTTCGGGCCGGTCTCGACCTCTGCGCTGTATCGCTTCGAGTCGGGCACTCCATTCACCCCGGGATATCGACTCGGCGTGGACGCCAATGCCGACGGATCGTTTCGAAACGACGTCGCGTTCGTCCCTTCCGGTGCCGAGGTCGGCACGGTGGCCAACGAGTGGTCCTGCCTGAACGGTCAGGGCGACGGCTTCGCGGTCAGGAATTCATGCCGCGGCGGGAACCGGCACACGCTCGATGCTCGACTTCAGATTCGCGTCGCTTCTTTCGGGAGTCGGGAGGCACGGCTCACGATCGAGGGCTTCAATCTGATCGAGGCGAACGACGTCCTGCTCGATGATGCTCTGTTGCTGATCGATCCGAGCGGGTCGATCTCCGAGTCCCCGGATGGGAGCACCGTGATCCTTCCGACCATCGTGAACCCGGACTTCGGTCAATCGCTGTACCATACGGGCAGGGGACGAATGATTCGGATCGGCTTCAGGGTGGGAGGTTGATGATGGCGAACCTGTCGGCCTCTTCCCGTGCGGGACGCGCGCTTCTGATCGTGCTGTCGACGCTGCTGGTTCCGCTGGCGTGCTCCGATGCGTCGGACGTCGTCCTCCTCGAAATCGAAGGGGCTGGCGTTCTGTTCGGCCAGGCCTTCCTCGATACCGATGCGAGTGGCGGATTGTCGGGTGCGGACACCCCGATCGCCGGCGTCGACGTCGTTCTTCTGACGGCGACGACGGGTCAGGTGGCGGATCGGGCGACGACCGACTCCCTCGGTGTGTTCACGCTCTTCGAGGTCCCGGTCGGGTCGTACCTGATCTCGCTCGATTCGGCTGCGCTGTCGGACTCCGTGGCCGTGCTCGATGACTCACCGGTGACCGTCTCGGTAGGAGATACCGCCCGCGTCGACGTGGGGGTGTCGTACCCGATCCTGACCCTCGAGGAGGCGCTCGCGTCGACCGTCGGGAACCGGGTGTTCACGAGTGGGATCGTGCTGAACCCACGGCTGAACTTCGATCCGACCGGTCAGGTTCACCTGAAAGGAGAGTCCCTGTACCTGCGGACGCTGAACATGGCGCGCATCGGAATCAATGCGGGAGACTCCGTGAGAGTTCTGGGTCGAGTGGTCACCGACAACGGTCGGGTGGCCCTCGACGACGTGACCGCGTTTCGACTCGTACCGCAGGCCGAACTCATCTCCCCCGTCGATGTGTCGGTCGCCGATGGTGCGATGGCTGCGGGGGGCGCGTTGGACGCGGCACTCGCTCGCATCGAGAACGTCGAAATCACGGATACCTCGACTGCGGTCGACGGTCACTTCCGCTTCTGGGCGGTGGATGGCCCGGATTCGATCGAGGTCGTGTTGCGAGACTTCCTCGGCTTCAACACCTCGGTGGTGCGGCCCGACACGATCCTCAACATCCGACAGGCCTCGGGTCTCCTGACGCCGTTTGATGATGCGGGTATGGTGCGCTGGCGACTGCTACCAAGGGCTCCGTCGGACGTCATCCTGGAAGTACGACTCGCGGACGTATCCGTGACCGCTGCCCTCGATACGGTTCAGGCGAGCCTCGGGGACACGGTGGAGGTGACGGTCGTTGCGGCGAACGTGGGTCCGTTCACGGCTCGGGGGCTCGAGGTGCAGGATACGATCCCGACGGCGCTCTCCTACGTCTCGTCCACCGCCACGACCGGATCGTACGATGACGCGACCGGGGTGTGGGCGATTGGTGATCTGACGGCCGGTGCTGTGGATACACTCGTGATCCGGATGGAGGTCAGCGACGGAACGCCGGCCTTGATCGGCAACATCGCTGAATCGCTGGGCCTCGTGACCGAGGTCGACCCGAACGTCGTGAACAATGGGGTGATCGTCTTCCTGACGATTTCCTGAGGGCGAGGGGGCGCTAGGAAGCGGAACCCGTCAGCAGGTCGAGCACCGTCGTCCGATCCACGTCGCGCACCCACGAGTGCGTGGGCAGGGTGACGAGACTTGCGGACAGCGCCTCGGCTCCCGGGAAGGCCGTTGGGTCACCCTTGAAGAGGCCCCAGGCTTCGGGAAGGCGAGGAAGAGGGACGGGGTAGCCCGATTCCACCCCGTGTCGTCGCAGGCGGTCCCAGGTGTCCGAAGTCAGGTCCGCTCCCTGCAGGCGGACTGCGAAGCGCAGGGAAGACGCCGAGTCGAAGTCGCCGATGGGCAGGCAGGGCAGGATTCGATCGCCGTTCGGATCGCGATCGAGTATCTCCTGCGCCCATCGCCGAGCCTGCTCCCGGCGGAGAGGGATGGCGTCGACTGAGGCGGCGCGGGTTCGACGGGCCAGAGCCGCCGAGAACGTCGAAATCGATCCTGGAGCACGAGGCGGATGGTAGACCGTCTCCCCCAGAGCGAGTTGCGGGATCGAGGCGGGAATTCCGTACAACGAAGGTCTACCGAGGAGCCATGCGGCGAGTGACGTAGCCGCAGGACGCAGGCGGCTCACGGCCGTCCCTGGGGGAAGGGATGGCACATCGAGGCCACCACCCACGAGCAGGGCTCCGCCGCCCCCACCCGTCCAACCCTTGCCTCGGCCGAAGCTCAGTACCGTGTAGTGGCCAGCCTTGCCCGCGGGCGTGCCCTGCCCGATCGATCCCAGTCCCTGAGCCGCATCCTCGATCAGGATCGCGTCATGATGCGCGGCGATCTTCCGTAGCTCGGACCAGGGAAGGGGATACCCATAGAGATTTCCGGCTACGATCGTCCGCGCGCCCTCGGATACACACCTCTCGAGCGAGTCGAGATCCGGCGTGAGTGTCTGAGGGTCGATGTCATAGAACGAGATCGGCGCGCGCGCGCCCACTGCTGCGGAGACCAGGTCGAAGCACGAGTAGGCCGGAAGGGCCACCGGGGCCCCTTCGCTGAGGGCAGCAGAGATGGCCAGTTGGAGCGCCTGCGTGCCGCTACCCGTCAGGAGTGCATGCTCGGCATCGAAGTGGTCGCCGAGCAGGCCGATGAGTTGGGTGTGGCTGGATTCTCTTCTCGAAAAGACGGACGAGACGATGGCGCCGAGGCCGACGGGCGAGTAGACAGGGGGGAGGTGTCGGGCCACGAGATCAGGGGAGCGAACGGCTGATGCGGGGACCGATCACGTTGGCTACGCCTACGGGAAGTCGCTGCCACGCGCGCGTTGCCAAGCGGAATTTCACGCTGTCCGGATTCGGTGTCGCGACCATGCCGGAAGGCGACCACTGAAGCCACGGAAGCGGTACGTCCTCGGACCCCCACTGCTTCTTGAATCGATGGGTTCCGGAATCCGGCGAACATCGTCCGAAGTTGAAGGTCGTGAAGCCGCGGCGGACACACTCCTCCATCAAGCCCCAGTATAGCAGCATGTTCGGAGCCTTCTTGGCATGCTCGCGAGACGATCCTGCCCACGTGATTTCGAACTCGTCGTTCCATCCCAGGCCGCACGCCGCAGCGACGGGCTCATCGCCGAGATACACCGCGGTGAAGATCACGTCGGATCCGAACTCCGCGCGGATGACGTCGAAGAATCGACGGGGGAGCACGGGCGTGCCCAGGTCGCGCATCGTGGTCGAGAACACGTCGTAGAACGCGTCGAGCTGCTCTGGGCCGAAGCGGACCTCCATCCCCTCCTTCATGGGGCGCCTGATCTGGCTACGGACCTTGGCCTTGATCCCTTTTTCCCAGAGCTCTTCCGGGTCCGCTGGGAGTTGCTTCACCACCGTAAGCTTCCTCGCATTGACCGACAGATCCGAGTCTTCCGTGATGTGTCGGGTGCGGAGTTCGAGCAGGTCGACCCCGAGCTCCCGGCCGATGTTCTGGGCCTCCGCTGCGAGGGCCCGCTGAGCGGCGGGGTTTCCGACGGGTCCGCCGTAATTCAGGAACGGCATCGACACGAGATAGTCGCCGAACAGCCGACTCTTCACCCGGGTCAAGGGAAGGACCCCGTGCGCGGTCTCGGACTCGTCTCGGGCCACCAACCAGAAGGTTTCGTGACCGAGCGCCTGCTCGAAGACCGATTTCCATCCGTACCGGTGACAGAATGTCGCATCGGCGCTCGTGAGGAGAGCATCCCATGAAGCCGCATCGCCTTGGAAGGGCGAGACGTCGAGTTCGAAGCTCTGAGGTTCCACCGGCTGATCCGACGCGGGACTGGGCACTCGTTGCGTTCTCCCGAGAGGGGCGGACGCGTTAATGTAGCGAGGCAGACCAGCCAGATCCGAGGATTTCCAACTTCCGCGACCCGCGAGGCCGACGGCCCCGAAGATGACCGCCAGATCGCTCATTGAAAGGTTGTGGCGCCCGATCGTGTTTCTCGCGTGGATCGGCCTTGTCGCCTCGATCACGCTCAGGCCGGGAAGACGCAACTGGCTCGGGTTCGACCAGTTGACGGAGTGGTGCCTGATCTGCGGAACGCGAGGCTCGGCAGACGCGGTCCTCAACGTCGTCATGTTCGCCCCTCTTGGCTTCCTCATCGCTTCGAGAGGTCGGGGGGTCGGAGCTGCGTTTCTCTGCGGACTCGTGGGCTCGGTCTTGATCGAGGGGAGTCAGCTCTTCCTGGCTGGCCGACATGCAGGCCTCTCGGATCTGCTTTGGAATTCATCGGGTGCGCTCGTCGGTGCATTACTGTGGCAAGCGGCTCAGCGGCGGATTGTGTCACCGAGGCCGGGCGCGGTCGTCGGCGCGGCCGGATTCGTGGCCGTCTCCTTGCTTGTCGGAGGCGTCCTTCTGACACCCCGGCAAACGGGTGCCGATTACTGGGGGCAGTGGACCCCGGCTCTTGGGTACATGCCGCAATACAGCGGCCGCATCCTCGACGCGTCGCTGTCTGGACGGCCTTTCCCCTCCTACCGACTCCCGGCCGAGCCGCCTCACCGAAGATTGCTGGAGGATGGCTGGGAACTACGCGGTTCGGTGGTCGTTGGGGAGGCACCGAGGGCGGTGTCTCCCATCCTGAGCATCTATGACCGAAACCGTCAGGAGATCGTGTTACTCGGCGCGCATCGGCAGGATCTGGTCTACCGTGAGCGCACGTTGGGCAAGGCGATGCGCTTCGACTCGCCGGATGTTCGCATCTTGGACGGGCTGGTCGACGTTCAGCCTGGCGACACGATGCTCATAGCCGCTCGCCGAGAAGGGGAGCTGTGCCTGCAGATCAATGACCTCCACCAGTGTGGCTCGGGGGTGACGCCCGGTCGAACGTGGGGACTGCTCCTCTACCTGGAGGGGCCGCCCGAATCGTTTCGTCGCACCCTCGACCTGCTTTGGCTCATGGTCCTTTTCAGCCCGATCGGTTTTTGGGCAGTTGGGCGACGCGGGTGGGCATGGGGCCTGGCTATCGGCTTCGGAGGAGGGGCCCTCGCTGTTGCGGTGACCCCGCTGGTCCTGCCTGGGATTGTCGAACCGCTCGCAGGACTACTCGGTGTCGTGCTGGGTGCCGGTGGCGCAGCAGCCGGTCGATGGCTCAATGGCGAGACGTCGACGACCGCCGAGCCGATCTAGCCCTCGCGGAGCATCTCCTCGAAACGAGGTCGAATCGGACCGAACGAATGACGTCGAAGCATCGTGTCCATCCGCACCCACGTCCTTGTACGACCGAAGAAGGTGCGGATCATCTGGAGTCGCGGTGCATCGACCTCGGGGACCCACTCGTCGAGCTCCCACGGATGGATGTAGAACATTCCCGGATGGCCTCTCCGGCTTGCCTGGCCAAGCCCGCGATAGACGAGGGCGGGCGGTAGGATGCGGAAATACGCTCCTCCCGAAGCAGGGAGCGTCCGGCCCAGGAGTCGGGCTGTGGTCGAGGGAAACTCGGCGATCCGGCCGGCCGGCCGATCGATCCAGTGTGGGTCGGGTGGGGCG
>CALHIO010000208.1 GCA_938030915.1 uncultured Gemmatimonadota bacterium | reverse complement strand
GAGGATCGAGGCCCCCTCCGAGGTGCGCGCTTTCCGGTACACCTAACGCACCCCCAGGCGCTGCCACGTGGGGTCGATCGGCTCATATCCGACATCGATGCCGAGGAACTCGAAATATCCCCGTACCTCGGGGAGTTCGTCGAATCCCTCTGGCCGCACGAGAAGGACGATGTATTGGTTTTCCGTGTCGAGTCCGACGTCGGCGATGCGTGCACCCAGGCGGGTCCCGCTCAGGGCGCCCGACATGTAGGCCCACGTCGCCTCCCACGTCGAGATCTCGTCGAGGGCCTGAGCGAAGGTGGCCTGCTCGCCCGAGGGTAGGAGTGTGAGATCCTGGCCGTCCCACTCGAGCCAGATGGGGGTGCGCGGATCGTCCTCGCCGGGATCGACATTCGCGACGATCTCCACGGCCTTGTCGGCACCCAGGGATACGGTCGCGACGGTCGCCAGAATGAACACCATGACGCCGAGCGTGCAGGCGAGGATGTTGAACATGGGGAAGAGAGAGATCTCTTCCTCGTTTTCGTCGGCCAGTCTTGCCATCCGCAAGGAATACCACGGAGGCCGGTTGCTCTCAAGCCGTTCCCCCGCGCCCGTGGTGAAGAAGCCGGACCATGGACGGATCAGTCCGCCGCTTCACTCCCTCGTGTCGGAGATGGCCGGATGCTGACCGGGCACACCTTCAGCTCGGCGGTGTCCGTTACCGGATCGTAGCCCGATCCGGTCAGTATGTTGACCGGCACGTCGTTGAACGAGAACGAGCTGAAGACCGTTCCACGAGGCGAACGGTCCGTCGCCTTCACCTTGATCGTGACCGAACCACGCCGGCTCGCCATCTCGACGAAGCTGCCGTCCTCTACGCCCCAGGCTGCCACATCGTCCGGATGGGCTTCCAGGACTTCCTCCGACAGCAGGTAATCGATGCCCGACGAACGGCCTGTCTGTGTCCGTGAGTGGTACGACGCGAGCCGGCGTCCGGTCGTCAACCAGATCGGATAATCGTCGTCGACGGTCTCGGCGGGATCACGGTACCGGATCAGCTTGAAGATGCCGCGTCCGTTCACGAAGCCGTCTTCGTGGAGGCGCGGGGTTCCGGGGTGACCTTCCTCGGGGACCGGCCACTGGTACTCGCCGTACTCGACACGATCCCAGTCGAGGCCGGCGTATATGCCGGACAGCGAGCAGAGCTCGTTGAAGACGTCCTTGGCCTCGGTGTAGTCGAAGCCCTTGAACCCCATGCGCTTCGCGATCTGCGAGAGGACCCACCAGTCCGGCTTCGCCTGGCCCGGCGCGGGGACCGCGCGGCGGAGCCGTTGTACGCGACGCTCCGTGTTGGTCTGAGTACCGTCGGTTTCCGCGAATCCCGTCGCGGGGAAAACGACGTCCGCGAACTCGGCCGTCTCCGTCATGAAGAGGTCGCACACCACGAGGAAGTCGAGCGACCTCAGGGCATGCTCGCAGTGTTCCCGATCGGGGTCCGTCACGACGGTGTTCTCTCCGTCGATGATCATCGCCCTGATCTTGTCACCGGCGAGCTCGAGGGCGCGCACCTTGGTGATGCCCTTTTCGAGGTCGATCTCCCGTCCCCAGGCTTCCCGGAACTTCGCCTGATTCGCCGGATCGGTGACGGGCTGGAAGCCCGGGTAATTGTTGGGGATCGCCCCGACGTCGCCCGCGCCCTGAATGTTGTTCTGGCCACGCATCGGATTGATGCCGGTGCCCTCGCGCCCGACGTTCCCGGTCATCAGGGCCAGGTTGCAGAGGCTCTGAACGTTGTCGACTCCGCAGATGTGCTCGGTGATGCCCAGCGTGTAGTAGATCGCACCTCGTTCCGCCCGTGCGTAGAGCAGGGCGGCTTCCTCGATCAACTCTGGAGCCACGCCGCAGATCGTCGACGCCCACTCGGGGGTGAACTCGCGGACGTGCTCGAGGAACGCCTCGGCCTCGGTCGTGCGCTCGGCGACGAAGCCTTCGTCGACGAGTCCTTCCCGGTCGATCACGTGAGCCATGCCGAGGAGGAGGGCCGCGTCGGAGCCGACACGCAGCTGGAGATGCATGTCGGCGTACTCCACGAGACCGATCACCCGCGGATCTGCGACGATCATCTTCGCCCCGTTCGCGATCGCCTTCTTCAGGCGCGTCGCGGCGACGGGGTGACATTCCGTCATGTTGGTCCCGATGCAGAAAATCACATCGGGCTTTTCCATATCCCGGAGCGGATTTGACATGGCGCCCCGCCCGATCGTTGCCGCCAGACCGGCGACTGTGGGAGCGTGTCAGGCACGGCTGCAATTGTCGATGTAACTCGTGCCCAATCCGGCTCGGACGAGCTTCTGAAGGACATAGCCGGCCTCGTTCGGAGCGCGGCCGGACGCGACGGCATACAGACTGTGACGACCATGCTCGTTCACTGCCTCGAGCAGGCCCGCTGCCGCCTTGTCGAGTGCTTCGTCCCATGTGGCCGGAACGAGCTGTCCGTGATCGTCACGAACGAACGGGGTCTTCAGCCGATCCGGGTGGTGCACGAAGTCGAAGGCGAACTGCCCCTTCACGCAGAGCGCACCCTCGTTCGCCGGGCCGTCCATGGCGGGCTGGATGCCGACGACCTGGTCTCCTTTGGTCATGATGTCGACCGCACACCCGACGCCGCAGTAGGGGCAGATAGACCGGGTCTTCTCGACCGGTTCTTCCACTTCGGCGAAGCGCAGTGCCTTCAGGTCACCGAGTGCTCCGGTAGGGCATGTCTGAACGCATTGGCCACAGAAGGTGCACGACGAGTCCTTGAGAAGACCGCCGAACTCCGTCGTGATCTGCGTATCAAAGCCCCGGTTCATGACCGTGATCGCGTAATCGCCTTCCTGCTCGGCGCAGACTCGAACGCAGCGATAGCACGAGATACAGTTCTCGTAGTCGCGAAGAATGAATGGGTTGGGATCGTCGGGACGCGAGGTGCCAGACGTCTTGCCCGAGAATCTGCCGGTGCGCGCATCGTACCGGTCGACCAGGGTCTTCATCTCTTGCGAGGCATACCCCGACAGCTCGTCGACGTCGACGTCACGATTCTCGGAGACGACCATCTCGAGGAGTACGCGGCGGTGCATCTCCAGGGAGCCGCTCTTCGTCGTGACCCGCATCCCGGGCTCGGCCTTCGTCGTGCACGACGCGACCGGATTCCTGGCACCTTCGAGCTCGACCACACACAGCCTGCAGCCACCGAAGGCGTCGAGGCGGTCGTCGTAACAGAGGGTCGGAATGTCTTTCCGGTGCCGTTCCGCGACCTCGAAGATCGTCTCACCCTTTTCGAACGGGACTTCTTGACCGTCCAGGACGATCGTGCGTCCGGTCATTTCACTCATCGTGTCGTTCCGTTGTTTGTTTCAGTCGCCGGCGACGTGCGATTGCACGGCGTCCGGGAAGTACCTGAGGAGGCTCTCCGTGATCAGGGGTGCGGCCTGGCCCAGCCCGCACGCGGACGTCTCCTTCATGGTTTTGTTCAGGTCGTTCACCTCATCGAGCCACGCC
>CALHIO010000207.1 GCA_938030915.1 uncultured Gemmatimonadota bacterium | reverse complement strand
GGCTGGAGCTCATCAAGGTCTCGAGCAATAAGGTCCTCCTCGTCGCGACCATTCGAGGTGGGCTCGTGCGGACGGTGTATGCGGACCTTCCCGTCGAGATCGACAGCGATACGCTTCTGACCGTCACCGGAGCGCTGAACGAGCGGCTCGCCGGTCTGACCTTTTCCGAGATCCGGAGATCACTTCCCGAACGCCTCCGGGATTCTGTCGCCGATGGACGCGGTTCGGAGCTGATGAACGTCTTCGTTCAGTCCGGCGCCGAGCTGTTCGACATCCGGGTCCTCGACGACACCAGCCTTCACCTGGGACCGACGAGCGTGCTCGCCGGCCAGCCGGAATTCGAGAGCGGGGAACAGCTCAAGGGTCTCATCAGCCTGACCGAGCAGCGGGACCTTCTCGCAGAAACCGTGGGTAAGCGACGGCACGGTGGTCGGATCCGGATCACGATCGGAGAGGAGCACGATTCGAGTGTCCTCTCGGATTTCACGCTCGTAACCGCGGAATATCACGTTGGCGACCTCAAAGGGGTCATCGGGGTGATCGGCCCGACCCGCATGCCCTACGAAAAAGTCGTGACCATCGTCGATTACACGTCGACTCTGGTCACGCGAATCCTGGCACCATGACGCGCTTGGGCCTCGTCGAGGCCCGCCGAGGCGCGTTCAACGGAAGATAGATGTCCGACTACTACCAGCTTCTGGGTGTCTCGCGTGAGGCGGGCTCCGAAGAGATCAAGAAGGCGTACCGCAAGCTTGCCCTCGAGTATCATCCCGATCGCAACCAGGGGTCCAAAGAGGCCGAGGAGCGGTTCAAGGAAGTTACGGAGGCGTACGAGGTCCTTCGGGACTCCGAAAAGCGTGCTATGTATGACCGCTACGGGAAACAGGGTGTCCGTGGCAGTGGCTCGGGCGGTGGTCCCGCCGGATTCGACTTCAGCGATGCCATCGACGTCTTCATGCGCGACTTCGGGGGCTTCGCCGGCTTCGAGGAGATGTTCGGTATGCGGGGCGCGCGGGGGCAGCGGACCTCGAGCCGGAAGGGCCAGACCGTTCGGATTCGGCTCCCGCTGACGCTCGCCGAGGTCGCGACCGGCGTCACCAAGACGGTCAAGGTCGCACTCCTCGACGAGTGCGAGGCGTGCGAAGGGAGTGGGGCGAAGGCCGGCACACAGCCCCAGCCGTGCACGACGTGTGGCGGGACGGGCGAGGAGCGTCATGTACAGCGCTCGGTCTTCGGCCAGTTCGTAAGCGTACAGCCCTGCCGGACCTGTGCGGGAGAGGGGCGCGTGATCTCGGAGCCCTGCCCCAGGTGTTCTGCCGAGGGCCGTGTCCGGAACGAGACCTCGATCGAAGTCGACGTGCCGGCCGGTGTGACGTCGGAGAACTTCCTGACCTTGCGCGGTCGGGGCAGTGTCGGCGCGCGAGGCGGCGTCCGGGGAGATCTCGTCGTGCTCCTGGAGGTGCAGGACGATGCGCGCTTCGTCCGCGACGGGTCCGATCTCGTGCATGAACTCCCGATCACGTTCACTCAGGCGGCCCTCGGGGCGGAGGTCGAGGTTCCGACGATCGATGGAAGTGCCCGGGTGACGATCCCGGCCGGGATCCAGAGTGGTGAGCGGTTGAGCCTGAAGGAGCTCGGCCTGCCGGAGTTGAACGGAACCGTACGGGGAGATCAGGTCATCAAGATCCGCGTCTGGACGCCGCACGAGCTCACGTCCGAGCAGGAGGAGCTGCTCCGTAGCCTCGCGGACATCGAGTCTCCGGCGCCGGAGTCGATTCGCCGTCGCACGCACAAGGGATTCTGGTCCCGAGTGAAAGAGGCGTTCACGGGCGGATGACCGTCGACGGGCGCCGCTGGCTCGAACTCCGAGTGCGTTGTCCATCGGCCGGCGACCGATCCGACCTGCTGGCCGACGGGTTGCTTGCCTTCGGAGCTCGCGGCGTAGAGGAGCGAGGCGGTTGGTACGTCTCCTATTTCGATGAGCCGGATGATGTAGGCGACTTTCTGGCGCGGGCCGCGGCGAGCATCGAGAAGGAGACGGGACTCTCGCCGATTCGGGTCGAGCACGGATGGCAGACCCACGAGGCCTGGGAGGACACGTGGAAGCGTGGGCTCGGACCTCGACGCGTTACCGAACGGGTCGTGGTTCATCCCTCCTGGGCGCCTCCGAAGGAGGTGCGAGCCGGAGACGTCGTGATCCGGCTCGACCCCGGGATGGCGTTCGGGACCGCCGAGCATGGAACCACGAGGGGCTGCCTTCGTCTGCTGGACGGCCTGGTCCGTTCCGGTGATCGTCTGCTCGATGTGGGCGCTGGGTCGGGTATCCTCTCGATCGCAGCGGCTCACCTCGGAGCGGATGCAGTCACGGCGATCGAAGGGGACGGATACGCATGCGAGGCGATGGTCGAGAACGTCGACGCCAATGGCGTCGAGCGCGTGGTCTCCGTCGTGGAGACCTGGGCAACGGCGGCGAGTCTTTCCGCAATGGGACCGGTCGACGGCATCATCGCCAACATCGAGGCCGGTCTGCTGGCGCCCCTCCACGAGGGCTTCCGCAGAGCCCTCGTACCCGGTGGCTGGCTGATTCTGTCGGGTATCCTCGATCGCGAGTGGGCTGATTCGAGGCAGCGCGCCGAGTCTCATGGCTTTTCGTTCGAGGCTCTCGATGAGGACGGCGACTGGCGGTCGGGGCTCTTCCGTCGATCCGGGTAACGCCTGCTGCAGCGCTCACGCCGCTGCTCGTCGCAGGAAGGCATTCCGCGTCGCCCGCTCGGTCAGGGCGATCGCGTACCAGCGCGACGCGTCCGTCCGCGACCGGGTATCCAGTCCGCATCCGAGCCACCGCACGCTCTCGCGCAGCAGATGGCTCGGAGTGGCCCCTCCGGGCGGGGGAGGCGAAGCCCCGACCGCGATGACCCATGTAACCGGTTCGGTCCCGTACGCGATCTGTCGCCATCCACCCTGCCACGACTCCAGGACCCGAAAGCGATCCGGGTGTTCGTTGATCAGGCCGCGCAGTCTCGGTTCCGTCAGCGTCTGGTCCAGGTCGCGCCGGAGGATCTCGAGCAACTCCCGAAGCTGAAGCGTCGGGTGCACATGATTCTGGAGCAGGATCTCGGCTCGATGAACGATCGGATGCATCAACACCTCCGTAGCCTCGTGTGGCGATAGAAGGGCCAAATTCGGGAGGCGGGTCGGGCGCAGCCATGTCTGGACCGGCCAATTCATCCCGAGTCGTGGACACCGCAGGAACGGATCCGTACCGTCCTTCGAACCCCCGTTCCGGAGGATGTCCGTGCACGACCCGAACTGTCTCTTCTGTCGCATCGTCGCCGGTGAAATCCCGTCTGATGTCGTCCACGAGACCGAACGAACGATCGCGTTTCGCGATATCGCCCCGAAGGCGCCGGTGCATGTGCTCGTGATCCCGCGGGACCATATGTCGTCTCTCGGGGACGCCGGAGATGACGACGGACCGCTCCTCGGAGAGCTCATGCTGGCGGCAAGAGACGTTGCGGCGAAGGAGGGCCTCTCGGACTCCGGTTTTCGGACGGTGCTGAACACGGGGGCGGACGGTGGGCAGGAGGTTATGCACGTGCATGCACATGTTCTCGGCGGGCGTGCGCTGACGTGGCCGCCGGGTTGATGGCCCGGGGAGCGCTGCCGTTCGTGACCGACCTGCGTTGATGCGGCCGACCCACCACGGTAGCTTCTGCGTCCCCCGAACGAGAACCGAAGCCCCAATCCCCGCGTATCGTGTCCAGCGCACTCAAAGACCGCATCCAGACCGACCTGAATCACGCTCGCAAGGGTCGGGACAAACTGCGCACGCTCGTCCTGTCGACCCTTCTCGCCGACATCAAGAACAAGGAGATCGACGCGCGCGGGGACGTGGACGACGAGGGTGTGGTCCAGGTCGTCAGCAAGGCGATCAAGCAGCGCCGCGACGCCTCGGAACAGATGCGGTCCGCCGGTCGTGGCGAGCTGGCGGATCAGGAAGACGCGCAGGCCGAGGTTCTCTCCGAGTATCTGCCGGAGGGGATGAGTGAGGACGAGGTTCGGGCGATCATCCGTGAGATCATCGACTCCGGAGTCGACCAGATGGGACCGCTCATGGGCCAGGTCATGCCGCGTATCCGCGGACGCTTCGATGGGAAGGAAGCCAACCGGATCGTCCGGGAGGAACTCGGCTCCTGATGTTCGACCGATGACCGACCACGCGCTCGGGGTACTCGAGTTCGAGCGCGTCCTCGAGCGGGTGGCCGCACGCGCGTCGAGTACGGCGGGTCGTCGGAGGATCCTCGCGATGCGCCCGCGCCACGAGGCGGATGCGGTCGCTCGGGAGTTGGATCGCGTGGCTGCCGCCATGCGATTGGTCGACGCGGCCCCGCAGTGGGCGCCGGGGCCGATCCCGGATCTCGAGGACGTCTTGCCGCAGCTGAGCGTCGAGGGTGCGGTGCTGGAGCCGTTGGGCGTCTTCAGGATCGGTCAGCTTCTGGCCACGTCGGACGCGGTCGCACGCCAGCTGGACACCGTCGACCAGGATCTCTCGGCGCTCGGGATGATCCGGGAGCGTCTGATCGCGGATCGGGATCTGGTCCAGGTCATCGAACGCTCGGTCGATGAGGACGGCTCCGTGCTCTCGACTGCGTCGCCGGACCTCCGCCGCGTCCGTGACCGACTGAACGGGGCTCAGAACCGGATCGTGAAGCGGTTGGAGTCGTTTCTCTCGAATCTGTCCGAACGCTTCGTGGTGCCGGACGCGTCGGTGACGATCCGCGACGGGCGCTTCGTCATCCCGGTACGTCGCGAGGGAAAGGGGGAGGTCGGAGGCATCGTGCACGACGAGTCTCAGACCGGTGCGACGCTGTACATGGAGCCGCCAGTCGCAATCGAGGCGACGAACCAGCTTCGGGAGCTTGAGCGAGAGGAGAATCGGGAGGTGCGTCGGGTTCTGGGTGAACTCACGGCCCGGCTCGCGCCCCGGCGACATGAGCTGGATGGCGCGTTCGACGCTCTGGTGGACTTCGACACCCTTCATGCGCGGGCGCGGACGGCGGCTCTATGGGCGGCGGCGCCACCGGGGATCGAGGGGCCCGCGCCGGCACTCCTCGCGCTTCGGGAAGCCCGGCATCCACTCCTCGTCGAGGCCGGTGAGGGGCCCGTCATCCCCTACGACCTGACACTCGACGCGGCCGAACGCTGCATGGTCGTCTCGGGTCCGAACACGGGGGGAAAGAGTGTCTTCCTGAAGGCCACCGGGCTGATCGCGGCCCTGACGCAGTCGGGTGTGGTGCCGCCGGTTGGACCGGGGACGCGCCTGCCGGTCTTCACCTCGTTCTTTGCGGACATCGGGGACGAGCAGTCCATCGCCCGCAACCTGTCGACCTTTTCGGCTCACCTGGAGAACCTTCGGGGGCTGGTCACGAGCGCCGACGAGCGCTCCCTCGTACTCATCGACGAGATGGGGACCGGTACCGACCCTGCGGAGGGCGCGGCCCTCTCTCGGGCGGTGCTCGAAGAGCTCGTGGAGCGAGGCGCCACGACGATTGTGTCCTCGCACCTTGGAGAGCTGAAGCAGCTCGACGCCGAAGGCAGCGGCATCGTCAACGCGTCGATGCACTTCGACCCTGCGAGGATGGAGCCCACCTACAGGCTCACGAAAGGCCGGCCCGGACGCAGCTACGGACTCGCGATCGCACGGCGACTCGGTTTTCCGGGAGAGATCCTCGATCGCGCGGAGTCGTACCGCGAGAGCGGGGCTGCGCGAATGGAGGACGTGCTGGAGCGGCTCGAGGAGCAGGAGCAGGAGGTCGAGCGCCTCCTGCACGAAC
Source organism: uncultured Gemmatimonadota bacterium (assembly GCA_938030915.1). GTDB lineage: Bacteria > Gemmatimonadota > Gemmatimonadetes > Longimicrobiales > Gaopeijiaceae > UBA2589. The sequence goes on along the minus strand of CALHIO010000207.1, from coordinate 13,095 downwards.
TCGATCTGGAGCGCACGAGGACCGATCGGCTGCGCACGGACGTGGAATCGCGCGAGCAGACCCTCGTCGAGGCGGAGCGCTCCGCCGAGGACCGGGCACGGACGGATGCGCGTCAGCTTCTGATGGACGCGAGGGCCGAGGTCGAGTCGGTGATTGCGGAGTTACGTGCGGCTGCCGAAGAGGGGCGAGACCTCGAAGAGGCGGCCCGCGCGGCCCGTCAACGCGTGGAGCGATCCGCCGAGCGTCAGCGTCAGCGGGCAGAGAAGACCAGGCGGAAGGGCCGACCTCCACGTCGCGGCGGAAACGCTGGAGCCGCGACCCCGGTGGACGCGGAGGAGGGAGCCCATGTACGCATCCGCTCGACCGGGGCGAAGGGACGTGTCGTGGAGCAGCGGGGCGATCGGGTGGTCGTCGAAGTCGGGGCGCTAAGATTCGAGCTCGCGGGCGGTGATGTGGAGCCGGTCGACGCCCCGTCCCGGCCGGCACCCCAGGAGCGGGCGAGGGGGTGGAACGGGCCACCTTCGGCAGAGGCGCGCCTCGAAGTGGACCTTCGGGGGCTTCGCGTCGATGAGATGGACCTCGAGCTTGAGCGTGCGCTCGACCAGGCTGTCCTCGATGAACTGGCTCAGCTCCGGATCATCCACGGGATGGGCACGGGAGCGCTCAGGAAAAGGGTTGGCGAGATTCTGAAGACGGACCACAGGGTTCGCGAGTACAGAATGGGGGGGCCGGGCGAGGGCGGCGCCGGAGTCACCGTCGCGACGTTCGGGGGGCGCGGATGATCCCGGATCACATCATCGACGAGGTCCGGGACCGCGCCGACATCGTGGAGATCATCGGTGAGGTCGTGCCGCTCAAGAAGGCCGGCCGCGAGTTCAAGGCGAACTGTCCCTTCCACGACGAGAAGACGCCGAGCTTCTACGTGGTGCCCCACAAGCGCTTCTACAAGTGCTTCGGGTGCGGCAAGGCGGGCAGCGTTTTCGACTTCGTCATGGAACGGCAGGGCATGGACTTCGTCGAGGCGGTGAAGTACGTCGCGGGGCGCGCAGGCGTTGAGGTCGAAGAGGTCCGCGGCCGCAAGCCGGAGGAGGATCCCAACCGACCCTATTATGAAATCACCGGGTTCGCTCAGAGCTGGTTTCGGGAGCAGCTGCTCGATGAGACGGTCGGTCGAGAGGCTCGGGAGTACCTCTTGGCCCGGGGAATCGACGCGGACGTCGCAGAGCGCTTCGAGCTCGGGTACGCACCAGACGAGTGGAGGGCGTTTCGGGACGCGGCGGTCAAGCACGGCTTCGACGAAGACCTCATGCTCAACCTGGGGCTGCTGAAGCAATCCGAGCGGAGCAAGGAGCCGTACGACGGATTCCGTGGCCGCGTGATGTTCCCGATCAAGAACGTGAGCGGGAAAGTGCTTGCCTTCGGTGGCCGTATCCTGGAGACCACCTCGGGAGACGGCCCCAAATACATCAACTCACCCGAAAGCCCGATCTACGAGAAGGGCCGCAACCTGTACGGACTGTCTCGGGCGAAGAACCCGATCCGGCGGGAAGGCGAGGCGCTGGTCGTCGAGGGGTACATGGATGCCGTTTCACTCGCGGCCGCCGGCTTCGAACACGTGGTCGCCCCGCTGGGCACGGCGCTGACTCCGGAGCAGGCCCAGCTCCTGGCCCGCTATACCGACCGGGCTCAGCTGCTCTACGACTCGGATACGGCGGGACTGAAAGCCACGTTCAAGAACGGAGATGTCCTGCTCGAAGCGGATATCCACCCATCGGTCGTGACGTTCCCCGCGGGAGAAGATCCCGACACCTACGTCCGCGCCCACGGTGCGGATGCGATGAGAGCGTTGCTGAAGGACTCCATCGACGTGATGGAGCGTAAACTGCAGATCCTCGAAGAGAAGAATTACTTCTCGTCCATCGACCGGAGACGGCTGGCCGTCGATCGACTCCTCCCGACGTTGCGGGCGGTGAGAGACCAGACACTCCAGGATATCTACGTGGGGCAGGTCGCAGCGAAGACGGGAGTTCTGCCCGATACGCTTCGTCAGGATATGAAGAAGGCGCCCCGCGTACGGGCCACGTCCGGAGGCGACCGTCGCGCTCCCGCGCTTCCGCCCAAGCCGCGAAGCCTGCGGGGCGGTGCCGAGCGCCATCTCCTCAAGGTCATGGTGCGCGGGGTGGAGTGGGTCGAGCGTGCCGCAGAAGTGATCTCGGCCCAGGACTTTGACGATCCGTACCACCGGGCCATCTTTGAGGCGCTTCTCGCTGATCCGGAGACGCGCACTCCACCGCCGTCGATGGATCCTGTCGCATCCCAGAGATTCCATGAGATTCTCGTGGATCCGGCGGAACTCGCGCACGGCACCGAGATCTTTTCGAAGGCGGTCACGCGGATCCGCGTTGCGGCGCTGCACAGACGCGCGCAGGATCTGCAGGCTCGAATCGAGGGGTCACGGAGCGAGGAAGAGAAGCTCGAGCTGGTGGCGCAGAAGTCGCGCCTCGCGGCCGAGATTCGAGAGCTGGACGAGAACTACTGGGTGTCGGCGACGCGCCGGCGCCCGATCGAAAGAAACCCGAACGAAACGACGAGATGACGCAGCAGCGGCGGACCGCACTGAAGGAACTTCAGAAGCTCGACGTGAGCATCCTCGATGCCCGCGATCGGATCGTCGGCTTCGATCCCTTGTTCGAGGAGGTCGAAGAACCCGCGCTCATCCTCGAAGGAGAACTCGGAACGAGCCGTACGCGCGTGAAGGAGATGAAGCTCGAGGCTCGACGCCTCGAGACCTCTTCCGAGGAACGTCGTGATCGGATTCGGAAGCTCGAAGAGCGTCTCGGATCCGTTCGCAACCTCCGTGAGGAGTCTGCGGTCACCACCGAGCTGGAGATGGTGAAGCGCGCGCTTGAGAATGACGAGACCGAGGCTCTGACCCTGATCGACCAGGTGCGAAAGGGGGAGGAGCGCGTCAGCGAACTCGAGGAAGCATTCAACGAGGCGTTCGCGCTGGTCGAGCCGAAGAAGGAAGCCCTTCTCGCGGAGCGCGACCAGATCCGTGCGGAACTCGCGTCTCTCGAAAAGGAGCGTGAGAGCTTCACGAACGCGATGGATCCCGGGGAGTTGCGGATCTACGAGGCCATCCGTGGAGGAGGGCGTCGTCGTGCGATTTCCGAACTCACCGGGGACGGTGCGTGCGGGAACTGTTTCGGCATGGTTCCGCTCCAGCACCAGAACGAGATCCTTCACGGGGAGCAGCTGATTCGCTGCGAGGCGTGTGGCGTGATCCTCGCCTCGCCGGAGCCGGTCGACGAGTCGGCTGAGGCATCGGCCGAGGCTCCAGCCTCGGAAGAGGCGGAGGCCCCGGCCGGTGACGACGCAGCGTCGGAAGATCTCTCGGACGACGATGGGGCCGCCGACGCCGACGGAGGCGACGAGGAGGAGTGAGTTCGGCGGGCCAGGGTCATCGGGAGACCCGCCTGCGGCCGCCGAATCCGCGGTGGGAAGACCCTGCCGCCCCCGATGCCGCACGGGTGCGTGCCCTCGTGGACGCACTCCGACTCCCCGAAGCCGTGTGCGCGATCCTCTCCGCTCGCGGACAGGGAGAGGCTGAGGAAGCCAAGCGCTTCCTGCGTCCTCGACTCGATCAGCTATCCGATCCCGAACGGCTGGCTGGTGGCACCGCCGCCGCCGCCCGTGTCGCTCGGGCGGTCCGCGACGGTGAGCGGATCTTCATTCACGGTGACTACGACGTCGATGGCATCTGCGCGACCGCGCTGCTCACCCGCTGGTTGAGGTTACTCGGCGCGACCGCCATACCGTTCGTACCGCATCGGGTGCGAGACGGGTACGACTTCTCGGCGAATGGTCTGGCTGCCGCACGGGACGCGGGGGCGACGCTCGTCATCACCGTGGATTGCGGCACCATGGCACACGATACGGTGGCCGCAGCGATGGATGGCGGTATCGACGTGATCGTCACCGACCATCACACCGTCGGCGGCGAGCTGCCCGTAGCCCTGGCGGTGGTCAACCCGCAGCGGTCCGACTGTGCATACCCGTTCAAGGGATTGTGCGGAGCAGGGGTGGCGTTCCGGCTCGGTGAACTGGTGGGACGAGAACTCGGCGCGGATCTCGATGTGCTTCATGGCATGCTGGATCTCGTCGCCCTCGCGACGATCGCGGACCTCGTGCCGCTCGAGGGCGAGAATCGCGTTCTTGTGGCGTACGGCCTCCGTCGGGTACCGCATACCACGCTGGCGGGCCTGAGGGCTCTCCTGAAGGTGTCCGACGTCGCACCGGACGGAGTGACGGCCGGGCGGATCGGGTATCAGATCGGGCCACGAATCAACGCGGTCGGCCGGATGGGAGCCTCGGAAGACGGGCTCGCATTGCTCCTCAGTGACGATCCCGAGGAATCCGGGCGTCTGGCTGCCGTACTCGACCGAACGAACCGGGAGCGCCGCGACGAGGATCAACGCACGCTCGAGGAGGCGCTCGACGATCTCGAGGATCGCTTTGATCCCGATCGGGACTTCGGCGTCGTCGTGGCGGGCCATGGCTGGCATCCGGGTGTGATCGGGATCGTGGCCTCGCGCGTCGTTGAGCGAATCCATCGCCCCGTCGTCATGATTGCGCTCGATGGGGACGGGGGGCGTGGAAGTGCCCGCTCGGTCCCCGGCTTCCATCTGTACGAGGCGATTGCCGAATGTGCCGAGCACCTCACGCGATTCGGAGGGCATCGCCAGGCGGCCGGCATGGATCTACGGCCCGGGGCCCTGGAGGCGTTCCGGGCCGCCTTCAACGAGGCCGCCCGGACGCGGCTGGACGACCCGCTGCTGCGGCCGGTCCTTCGCCCGGATATCGACGTGGAACTGGGTGAGATCGATCTTCAGCTCGTGCACTGGCTGTCCTATCTGGGGCCGCACGGGATCGGCAATCCCGGGCCCCTCTTTCGTGCACGCCGGGTCGAGGTGTCGGGCGCGCGACTCGTCGGTGCCCATCACCTGAAGGCCCAGCTTCGTTCGACGGACGCCGCCATCGATGCCATCGGTTTCGGGTTTGCGGACCGCTTCGATCCCGGGATGTTCGGGTCCGGCACGTGGGACGTGCTCTTCCGTCTGGAACGAAATGAATGGCGTGGCGAGGCGCGTGTTCAGGCGAAGCTCGCGGACCTGAGGCCGGCCTCGTGAGGATCATTGCCGGACGGTGGAAGGGACATGGCCTTCGCCCGCTCAAAGGTCGAGACGTGCGGCCAACGACCGATCGGGTTCGGGAAGCGTGGATGTCCGCTATGGGTGGGTCCGTCGCAGGGGCTCACGTGGTCGACCTGTTCGCGGGTTCGGGCGCCCTCGGTCTGGAAGCCCTGTCGCGCGGTGCCGCGTCCGTCGTCTTCGTGGAACGAGCGCGCGGCGCGCTGAGCGTGATCCGGCAGAATGTGCAGCTGCTGGGTGCGGAGAACGAGACGACGATCGTCTCCGACGACGTCTTCCGCTTTCTGAAACGGCTCGATGAACCGTTCGATCTCGCTCTGGCGGACCCGCCGTACGGTCGCGGTGATGCCGTCGCGCTTGTGGAGCGATTCGTGGACGAACCGTTTGCCAACGAACTCTGGTTGGAGCATCCTGTTCGCGAGTCACTTCCGCTGCCCGAGGGCGCGAGGACTCGGCGTTATGGTGACACCGCTCTCACGACCCTCACCACCTGACCGGGAATCACGTCCATGACCCGCCCCACGCCCGTCGTTGCGCTCTATCCGGGTTCGTTCGACCCCATCACGCGGGGACATGAGGATATCGTACGACGGGCTCTTCGCGTCGCGGATCGGGTGATCGTCGCCGTGGCGCACACCAGCACGCATGCGAAGCAGGGACTCTTCGAAGTCGAGGAGCGGGTGGAGCTCATACGGTCCGTCTTCGCGAGGGAGTCGCACATCGAGGTTCTATCCTTCAGCGGGCTGCTCGTCGATTTTGCGCGTGAACAGGGTGCGCACCTCGTCATTCGCGGGCTTCGAGCGGTCTCGGACTTCGAGTACGAGCTTCAGATGGCGCAGATGAATCAGGAGCTCAATCCGGATCTCGAGACGCTCTTCCTCGTGCCCGAGGTGAACAATTCGTTCATTTCGTCATCCCTCGTCCGTCAGGTGGCGGCCCTGGGTGGCGACGTCTCGGCTTTTGTTTCGCCTCCTGTGCTCGAGCGCCTGATGGCGAAGCTGCGCGCGTGAGCGAAGGCTCGGCCCGGCCGGGGGATTTTCTCACGGCGCTCCGAGCGCGTTCGGCGGCTTCGGCGCGCAGAATCGTCTTCCCCGAGGCCACGGAGGGACGCGTTCTCGACGCGGTTGCCCGGATCGTGCGTGAGGATCTGGCTCGTCCGGTGCTGATCGGTCCCGAGGCGGAACTCCGCGCGGCTCTCGCGGCCCGCCATCTCCCCGATACGACCGTCGGCGTTGGTATCGAGCTTCGGGATCCCTCGGACCCGGCGCTGATGGCCGAGACGCGCGACTACATTTCGGGGCGCCGAGCGCATCGCGATGATTCATCCGAAGCCCTGGACCGCATGGCTCGAGACCCACTCATGCAGGCGGGGACGATGGTCGCGACGGGACGGGCGGATGGCGCGGTGGCCGGGTGTGTCCGAACCACCGCCGACGTGGTGCGATCAGCACTGGTCACTATCGGGCTGGACGACGGATTCGAGACACTGAGCTCCTCGTTCTACATGGTCTTCGGCGAGGACCACGCAGTGGGGCCGTCCGTGCTCACCTTTACCGACGCGGGCGTGGTGCCGAACCCCAGCCCGGATCAGCTTGCTGAAATCGCCCACGCTGCCGCGGTCGCGCGAGGGCGGGTGGTCGGAGACGAAGCGAGGGTGGCGTTCCTTTCCTATTCGACCGCCGGATCCGCCGAGGGACCGACCGTCACCGCCGTGCGTGCGGCGCTCGACCTCTTCAGGGCTCGTGCTCCGAAGATCGCCGCCGATGGTGAGCTGCAGGGTGACGCCGCCCTCTCCGCGAGTGTAGCGGGCCGCAAGGCCCCGGACTCCGCGGTTGCGGGGCAGGCGAATGTCCTCGTGTTCCCCGATCTGGATGCCGCGAACATCGCGTACAAGCTCGTCCAGCAGCTCGGGGGTGCGGCAGCGCTCGGGCCGATCCTGCAGGGACTCTCACGACCGTTCAACGACCTGTCTCGCGGGGCCGTAGCGGGCGACATCGTCGACGTGGCGTGCATCACGGCGCTCATGGCGACCCATTCATCCGAGGGCGCACGGTCCGAGGCGGGATGAACGCGCTAGTTGCCCCGAGAATCAGTCCCTTTTTATCATTTCAGGTCGATCCGACCGTGACACAGGCATCTGCCGGTGCACGGCTCGGACCCAGGACAACGCCAGGAGCGTTCATTTCATGAGCTTTCAGGTCTCGAAGGTCAACGACGTCACGCTCATCGAGGTGGAGGGGCAGCTGATCGTCGGAAACCGTCAGGAGCTCAAGCAGGGTGTGCTCGAAAAGCTCGAAGGCGGTGACCTGAAGTTCGTGATCGACTTCGCGAACACCGGCTACATCGACTCGTCTGGACTGGGCGTCCTCGTGAGCCTCTCGAAGAAGATCCGTGAGCAGGGTGGGGAGCTCCGCCTCTCCAGCCTCAACGAGGACCTGCGCACCCTCTTCGAGCTGACGAAGCTCGACACACTCTTCCGCATTGCCGACGAAAAAGAACAGGCGCTCGAAGGCTTTTGATCGGCGGCCGGCATGAGTGATCCCAACGACGGGGACCTCGTCCTCGAGATTCCGACCGACATCCAGGCCATCGCCGGTACGGTCGATTACGTGATGAGCCGGTGCGTGACGTGTCAGTCTCACGCGCGGAAGCTCAACCTGAACTTCAGGGTTGGACTCACCGAGGCTCTTTCGAATGCAATGATGTACGGCAATGGGCACGATCCGTCGAAGAACGTGGTGGTCGAGGTGGTCATGAGCCAGGGCTGTCTTCAAGCCACCGTCAGGGATCAAGGCACCGGTTTCGACCCGACCTTGGTCCCCGATCCGACCCTTCCGGAGAATCTTTCGCGGTCCTGCGGTCGAGGCCTCTTCCTGATGCGCGAGCTCCTCGACGAAGTGTCCTACAACGATCGGGGTAACGAGGTGACCCTCGTGCTCCGACTCGAGTCGGGTGGCGCCTTCGAAGGTGGCGCTCAGGCTTGAGTGACTCTGGCCGGCTCGTCCTGGGGGCGTTGCCGGAGCCGGTCCTCCAGACGCTCGAGCACTTCGAAAACGCGTTTGGAGCGGTGCTTCGCCTGATCGTGCCCCCCGCTGAACCCGGCACCGCAGACGAGGTCCTGTATCAATCGGCCGGTGACGTACAGGGCACGGCTGCCGCCGTGGTCTCGACCGTCGTTCCGCATCTCGGCCCGGAGCTGCAGTTGCAGGTGCTGAGCTCGAAGAGTGCCCCTGTCGAGTCCGTTTCCGCGGCGCTGACGCCCGCTCTGGCCCAGGGATTCGAGGCCACTCGAGAGATCCAGTTCTTCACCTACGAGCTGAGCGAGCGCTTCGAAGAGATCAATCTGCTCTACTCGATCAGTGAAACGCTCGGCTCGACGCTCGACATGGATTCCGGGGCCTCTACGATCCTTGCCGAAGTGCGAGACGTCATGGGTGCCAAGCGTGGGTCTCTGTGGGTGCATGAGTCTCACGATGATGCCCTGCACCTGGCCGCGGAGGTGGGTGACGATGGGAGGGCGGGTCCGCTCAGCCCGGACGATCCGGACACGATCACGTCCATGGTCTTTCGGGAGGGGCGTTCCATCATCGCCTCACGTCAGCCGACCTCTGCAGAGAGAGAAGCCGGGGCGACGGCGGACTCGTTCCTCTCCGTCCCGATCCGGTATACGCCGAGCACCGGGGCATCACGCACCGTCGGTGTGATCAACCTGATCGGTCGACAGGATGGGGGACGATTCAGCGCGGCGAATCAGAAGCTTCTGGCGGCCATCGCGTCTCAGATCGGGGCGGCGATCGAAAACCACCGACTCGTTCAGGAATCACTCTCGAAGGAGCGGATGTCCCGTGAGATGGAGCTCGCGCACGATCTCCAGATGAAGCTCCTCCCCAGTGTGGAGACCTTCGCGTTCGCGCAGGCCGCAGGGCGGGTGCAGCCGACGGAGCAGGTCGGGGGAGATTTCTATCAGCTCTTCGAGCTTCCGGGGGGGCGGATCGGAGTCATGCTCGGTGATGTCTCGCTCCACGGCTTCCCCTCCGCGCTCATCATGATGCTGACCATGAGTGCCGCGGGGATCTACGCGCGCGAAGCCGAGTCGCCGGCCCACGTCCTGCGCAAGCTCGACGACGCGCTCGCAGACGAGCTCGCGACGACCGAGATGTTTCTGTCCGTCTTCTACGGCGTCATCGACCCGGCCGCCGGCGTGCTCACCTACGCCAATGCAGGGCATCCTCATGCGTTCGCGCTCCGATCGGATGGGGAGACCGAGCGCCTTACCGCCACGGATCCGCCGGTGGGCTTCGCGGGTCCGGATTCGTACGAAGAAGAGAGCGTCGCGTGGGCGAGCGGCGAGGATGTCCTACTGCTCTTCACGGATGGACTGTCAGATACCCTGGCGACGAAGGGGCTCAAGAACGGCGAAATGCAGGTGCTCGAGTGCGCGATCCGGCATCGGTTCCGTGATCCGCCCGAGATCATCGCCGAGCTGTTCGCACTTTCGCCGGACGTATCGATGTCGGCACTCGCAGACGACCGGACCGCTCTGGTCGTTCGGGGCTGACGTGCGCGGCGGCGAAGCCGCGCGGGCCAAGAAGTCTCTCGGCCAGAATTTTCTGGTCGATGCGAACATCCAGAGGAAGATCGTCGACGCGCTCGGGGCGTCGCCGGACGACGAGGTGCTGGAGGTGGGTCCGGGCCGCGGCGCACTCACGCGTCATCTGGTCGGGGCCGTGCGGCGCCTGGTCCTCGTCGAACTCGACGATAGGCTGGCGAGAGCGCTGGAGGATCGATTCGGGGGGCGGTCCGATGTGGAGGTGGTGCACGCGGACGTTCTCGATGTCGATCGGACGACGCTCCTCGAGCGTCCCGAGACCGCGCGGGTCATCGGCAACATCCCCTACAACATCACGACGCCGATCATCTTCAAGCTGCTCGAGCGTCCGCGCCCGCTCGAGATCGTGCTGATGGTGCAGGCCGAGGTGGCAGACCGGATCACCGCGAAGGTCGGCACCAAAGCGTACGGGGCGCTTTCCGTCGGTGTGCGGACGGTCGCGCGCGTAGAGCGGCTCTTCAAGGTGGGGCGGGGTGCGTTCCGGCCTGTGCCACGGGTCGAGTCCGCGATCGTTCGGATCACGCCGACCCGACCCGCGCCGCTTACGAGGGAGCAGGAAGAACGCGTGCGCCGACTCGTGAAGGCGTCGTTCCAATGGAGGCGGAAGCAGATCCGCAAGATTCTCCGCGATCATCCGGAGCTCCGGTACGACTCAGGGAGGGTCGAGGCGGTGCTGCAGGCACTGGGCATCTCGGGAGAGTCACGGCCGGAGACCCTCGCTCCGGCGCGATTTGTGGCCCTTGCCGACGCGTTGGACTGACGCTCGCGTTGCCGCTAGGGATGGGCTCCCTTACTTTGGTGACGGTGTTTACAAACACCTGAAAGGCCGCGTAAATACTGGTGTTTTGGCGCATTCGTGAGTAGAAAAATCCCTGAGAGCACGGTGCGTCGGCTGTCGCACTATCTCCGCTCCCTGGAAGGGTTTCCGAAGTCGGGTGGCACCGTGTCCAGCGAGGAGCTCGCGGCGCGTGGTCAGACCACGGCGGCTCAGGTTCGGAAGGACCTCTCGCACTTCGGTTCCTTCGGCAAGCGCGGCCTGGGATATCAGGTCGATGAATTGCGCGATCGCCTTCGTTCCATTCTCGGCATCGACCGTTGCTGGCGCGTGGCCCTGGTTGGAGCCGGCCGGATCGGCCTCGCCCTTTTCGAATATCCGGCGTTCCGGTCTCGTGGATTCGACTGCGTCGCGATCTTCGACTCCGACCCGAAGAAGGTCGGTCAGGTGTGGGGCGATCAGGTCATCCGATCGCCGGACGATTTCGAGTCGGCGATTGCGGAACTGGGCGTCGAGCTCGTGATCCTCGCACTTCCTGCCGAGGCCGCGCAGGAGATGGCCATGCGTGCCGTCGATGGCGGGGTGAAAGGGATCCTCAACTTCGCCCCGATCCGCCTGAACGTGCCGCCGAAGGTCCCTGTCGAGGACGTGAACCTGGTCATGGAGCTCGAGGCGCTATCGTTCCAGATCACGCAGGGCGAGCAGGACGCGTGACGCGAGGCGACCCGGCCTCCCTCGTCCGCACAGCCGCCGACCTCCTCCAGGTCGGGCCCGTCCACACACTCGATCTCGCACGAGACGTACTCGGTCTCGCCGGGCACGCGGGGGCGTCCTCGGCAGCCGTATTTCAGCTCCTCGGTATGGACCCACGCTTCCAGGTGGACAAGGAAGGCATGTGGAGCCTCGATCCGGATGTCGTGCCGCTCGGCGCTTCCCTCGACACGGTCCGCTTCGCAGTGGTCGACGTGGAGACCACCGGGGGGGCGTCGTGGCGCGGTCACAGGATCACGGATATCTCGATCGTCGAGGTACTTGGTGGCGAGATCGTCGGGGAGTACGAGTCTCTGGTGAACCCCGGGCGCGGCATTCCACCCATGATCACCGCCCTGACCGGCATTACCACCGAGATGGTCCGGGGTGCGCCGTACTTTGACCATATCGCGGACGAGGTGTCGGACCGGCTGCGCGGTCGGGTGTTCGTCGCCCACAATGCCACGTTCGACTGGGAATTCGTTACGACCGAGCTGCAGCGCTCGATCGGGGATTCGCCTGACGTCCCACGGCTCTGCACGGTTCGGATGGCCCGTCGCCTGGTCCCCGAGCTCCGCCGACGCAACCTGGATGTGGTCACGCGACACTTCGGTATCGACATTCATGCAAGACACCGGGCACACGGGGATGCGCTTGCCACGGCGCGCGTACTCCTCCGCCTGCTCGACGAGGCCAGAGGACGCGGGATCGAGGATCTCGCCACCCTCCAGTGGTATCTGAAGCGCCGACGACAGCGGAAGCGCTTCGACCCGGAGCAGTATTCACTGGAGCTGCCCGGCTATGAACCCAGAAGGAGACGGTGATGCACGAGGGTCTTCCACTCAGTCGAAGCACACAGGTCGGTTCGATCCGGATCCACGCGATCGAGGCCGGCGTTCAGCAGCTCGACGGGGGCGCCATGTTCGGTGTAGTCCCGAAACCGTTGTGGGAACGGCGTATCCCCGCAGACCTTCGCAACCGGATCCCGCTCGCACTTCGATGCCTGCTGGTCGAAGCTCCGAACGCACTCGTTCTGATCGACACGGGAATCGGGAACAAGTACGGCGAAAAATTTGCCGACATTTACGGCGTGCTGAACCCCGGTGAGCCGACTCGGCTGGAGGACGGGATTCGCGACGCGGGCTTCGATCCCGGAGACGTCGACATCGTGCTCAGCACGCACCTGCACTTCGATCATGCCGGTGGCAACACCGTGCGCGACGAGGCCGGAGTCATCCTCCCGTCCTTTCCGAATGCGCGCCACGTCGTTCAGAAGGGCGAACTCGAATTCGCGCATAGTCAGAATGAACGCATCCGGGCCAGCTATCTGCTGGAGAACATCGAGCCGGTCACCGAGGCAGGCCTCTGGGATCTGGTCGAGGGCGAGGCGGAGATCTCCGAGGGCATCCGTGTGCTTCCCACGCCGGGTCATACGCCGCATCATCAGTCGGTGCTCGTCAGCAGTGATGGCGATACGGCGTGTTTCCTCGCCGACGTCTGCCCGACTTCCGCACATCTTCCGCTTCCGTGGATCATGGGGTATGACCTTGAGCCACTGGTGACCCTCGAGTCGAAGCGGGGCCTCTGGGAGCGTGCTCGAACCGAGAACTGGCTCCTCGTCTTCGAGCATGATCCGCGTGTGCCGTGGGGACGTCTGGACCCATCCGAGGAGCGGCCCGTTCTGGTCGACGAAAACGGGAGCTCGTAGCCCGGCGGAAGACATTCTGATCCTCGCCGACCGGGCGCGCCGG
>CALHIO010000206.1 GCA_938030915.1 uncultured Gemmatimonadota bacterium | reverse complement strand
GCGGCGGGGAGGGGGAATCGGGGTGGAGCACCCCCGGCCGGGTCATCGGGCCAGAGCCGTCACCTCCAAGATCTCCGACTTGAGCCCCTCGATACCGAACGGCTTCTGAATCATGCGCAGCCCACGGTCCTGACGTTCTTGAAGAAATTGAAGCGTCTCCTGATCGGTGGCGCCCCCCGTCGCGAGAACTACTCGATCGACCATCTCCGGAAACCGTTGGTCACATTCCTTCAAGAACTCAACGCCGTCCATGACCGGCATCGCGAGGTCACAGATCACGACGTCGAACGGGGACTCGGATCTCTCGAGAGCCTCGAGTGCCTCACGTCCATGGCCCGCCTCGACGCACTCCATCTCGTTGCCCAGCATTTCGGCGAAGAGCCCACGCAGCTGCGCTTCATCGTCCACGATCAGCACACGTACGGCACCGGGACGGTCCACCCGCTCTTCACGTGTGCCTCGCTCGATCTCCGCTGCCACCCCCGACGCTTCCGGAAGCACGATGGTAAAGACCGCGCCACCCTTGCTCGAGCGATGATAGCCAATCGAACCGTTCGCTGACTCGAGCACCCGCTTGACCACAGCAAGCCCGAGTCCAGAGCCCTGACCGGCTCGCTGACTGGTCACAAACGGATTGAACATGTTCGGGACGAGGTCCGGGGGCACACCTCGCCCGGAGTCCTCGACCGAAATCTGCACCGTGCCTCCCTCTCCACGTTTGACCGTGATCTTGATCGAGCGCTGATCCGGGGGCTGCTGCAAGAGCTCTCTCGCGGCATTGAGCAGCAGATTGTCCAGCACCTGACCGAAACGATATCGATCGATGACGACGACCAACGGTGCCTCGATCTCAACCGCACAGTCGGGCACCTCGTCGAGCCGGTCCGAGAGCCGCTCGAGGGCGGCGTAGACCAAATCCGAGACATCCAGAGGCTCCGGTTCCTCTCTGCCCGCACCCGCCAGTGCGTTCATGTCGTGAATCGTGAGACGAATGCGCTCGACTGACTCATCGATCGAGCCGAGGGCTCGTCGCACTTCCGTTACCCGGGTCCGGTCCAGGTCGATACCCCGCTCCTCCAGCGACCGACCGAGCTGCTCCAGATGCTGACCGACTCGGTCCCGGTTCGCCATGACGATCGCGAGTGGATTGTTGATTTCGTGAGCGACGGTTAGCGACATCTCCCCGATCGCGATGAGGCGTTCCGAGTTCACGAGCGACTCGGCCAGCATTTCATTGTCCAGCAGAAGTCCGGTCTGGGTGGCGAGGATATCGGCCCCGTCGAATCCGTTCGACGTGCTCGACTGAGCCTCTGCCGGGCCCCAGAGGATCAGGACACCCCGATGCTTCTTACCGTGGAGCGGAGCGAGCCACGACCCGGACAGTTCATTCGAGAGTGTCCGGGCATCCTCCGGGCTCAAGCGCTCAGTCGGTAACTCGCTCGCATTCAGCACCGGCGCAAGCAAATCTGCAGGCGCCTGATCGAGCCAGCGCGTCAATACGTCCCCTGCTCGAGTGAGTTGAACGTCGTCCACACCTGATCGGTTGACCCGAACTCGGGTTTGGGCATCACTCGAATCGTCGAGCAGCAGCACAGCGTATCGGTCCGTCGCACAGATGTTGGGGACGACTCGGGCCAGGAAACTCTCCAGCGTCCGCGCTCCCTCGACCTCTGCGTCCTTCGTGATTTCGAAGATCTGATTCCGACGATCCACTTGCTCGGCTCGTTCGCTCAGACTCCACTGCGCGACGATCAACCTCTGGCTTTCCGTACCTACCCGTCGCAGAAGATTCACGACGGCCAGTCCCGCCAGGAGAGACAGAAACAGACGCCAGCCTGCTGGCAGGGATACCGCTACCATCACCAAAAGGGCTCCGAGGATGACCGCCGCGTGCAGTTGGCCTTGGAACTGGAGACAGTTCCCGATTTTCAGATCGCAGAAGCGACACGATGGGTACAGCGGCTCGCCAAGTCGTGATACGACCTTGCAGTTCCCGTTCAGACGGTCGATGGGAGGAGCGCCCGAGAGAACGGGGAGCGGCCGCCCCTTTCCGCTAGTCACAAGCTTGGTCATTTCGGATCTGGAAAATCACCACATAGACGATACGACCGAGACAGAAGCTCGTCGTGCCCGCCAGAAACGCTGCGGCTCCCGCGAGGGCGATCAGAATTCGTGCGGCAGGGCTGTCCCATAGCCACCACGAGGCGAGCACCATGGAGGACAGAATCGCAGCCGCAAACCCCGTCGAATACCAGAAGTGATTCGGCTCGACTCCCTTGATTCGTCGAAAGACGGCCAAAAAGCCGACGGCCAAGGCGGCCAGCCCAGACAGGACGAGGGCGGCCTCCGCAAATCGAAGATCTCCTACGACCACGGCAACGATGAGAAGCACGGCCAGGAAGAGAAAGAACGGCTTAACGAATCGGCGACCCGGATGGACTGCGCCGCGGAAGGCTTGGGCCTCGAGGGCGCTCGCAGCCCCCGGATGAGACGAAATTGACAAGATTCGGGCGCTGGTTGGGGGGGAGGGGTACGAGAACGCAGTCTCGCCGGTCAGGACGATTGTTCAGTCACGTTGACCCCAAAAAACTATTATAAATAGCTAACATTTATGCTTAATATCTCAACCCCGCGTGCGCTGACCGGTGCCCCGGTAGGGCCCTTGCAGACACGACGACGCCAGCCGCAAAGGCCGCGTGCTCGATCAGCGGAGCGAGGGACCCAGCTCCGTGGTCATCGAATCTAGGGCCTGGCCGGCAAGCTCGACCAGCGCCCAATAGGGCGCAGGGTACCCACGCTCGTCCTCGAAGGCCTCGGCTCGTGCGACGAGTGCCTCCTTCACGGTCGGATTCACGACCTCGACGAGCGCACGCACACGCAGCGCCGCGTCCGAGGACATACCCGTGGGGATCAGGGGCATTGAGCCCAGGGCGGCCTGCGCCATGGACACACCCTTCAGGGCCCGGCCCACTGGGCGCATCACCCACGCGTACCCGAGGTCGACCCCAGCGTCGGCGTTCTCCAGGAGCGCATCGGTGATCGCATTGTCCAGACGGTAGTCCAGGAGCGCCTCTACGTCGCGCCATTCGACGACCGCGCGGAATCGCGCGTCGTACTCGAGGTCCGAAGGGACGAGGGTCCGGAACTCCCGCACACCCATAGCACCCAGCCACCGCACGAGGCCCGGCGTGGACATCGCGGAACGATGGGACCACAGGTGCAGGCCCAACTCGCTGAACGCGTGATAGATCACTTCGGAGCAGAACATCCTCTCCGGATCGGCCCAGTCCATGGCAAAGTCGTAGCCGGCTGGTTCGGCTCTCAGCCGCTCGAGCATTGTCGTCGCCGCCCGATGCGGCAGAAGCGGATCCGCCTGGAGTTCCGGCAGATCCGGCCGCAGCCGCAATACGAGAATCCGATGTTTCTTGCTCTCGAGGTACTCCTCGACCGTCGTCAGTACGGTGCCCGTCTCGATCAGGGACTCGACCACGGTACCCACACCGGTCTCATCGTCCACATGCGCAAGCGCCGCATGAGAGAAGGTGTTCGCGAAGTCGCTGCCGCGCGCGATCAGGGCGGAGGTCGGCGCCCCACCTCTCGAAAGCAGAATGTCTCCGGAGTGTACACGAACGCCCTGCACATCGATGAAGGGTGTGGCGCTGGGGATGTCCTCGATCGGCACGAGGTCCGGCACGATGGGCCCCGCCTGAACGATCGCCTCCTCCATCGTGAGCCGCCCTCCGAATACGACACGGTATAGCGCTTCGTGCGTCGCACGCTCCGCGGGCCATGCCGCTGCGGCGCGCATCACCTGGACGCGAGCGTCCGTGACGAACGCGTCGGCCTGAGGAAGCAGATCGGGGTGCGCCGCCCCGAGGACGCCATACCGGAACTGAAGCTCGGCGAGCTGCTCCAGTGCGTCCACCGGAAGGACATCGGCGGCGGCAACCCGTTCGAGCAGATCCCCACCCTCGTCGTCGAGCACCTCCGTGGCAACCCGGGCTTCCTCTACCGTCATGCCACGAACCGCTTCGAACTCCGCTTCCAGGGACTCGAACATCTCCGCGGCGTCCCAGCGGAACGGAGTCGGCTCACCTCCCAGGCTCACCGCCTCCGGAGGCATCGGGACCATCAGCGCGACGAGGACCAGGCCGAGTGCCCCGAGCGCCACCGGCCGGCGCCGGCGCCCCCGGCTCTGCTCCCGAAAACGCGGCGTCACGCCGTCGACGCCCCCTCCTCACCCGCTGCGGAGAGACGCTGCCGCATCCCGGCCGTCATGAGGAGGAGACCCGGGATCTGTACCAGATGGAAGATCCCGTTGTGATCGAACGGCCAGACGATGGTCACCGACAGATCCGACTGTTGGACGCCGGCCGCTACCAGTGTCACGAGGACGCCGCCCGCGACCATGGCGGCCCCCGGCTTGCCTTCCACGGCGAGCTTCGCGTAGACGCCAAGCGCAAACAGCATCGCAACGACCTCGTACGCCACGAAGACAAGGAACACCCCGTCGGCTACGACCGTGACGCCATAGAAAACGAGCCCCACCCCGATCGCGAAGGGGAGTACTTTGCGACCGGTCGTATCGCCCCACCCATCGGCGACGGCCGCGACCGCGATCAGGCCGAGCATGAGACCCAGCGACAGGTACAGCGGTTGCCACAGCGTTTCACGAACGTCGGGGCCGAGGTCGAGGCCGTGCGCGACCGCGCCGAGCGCCGACGCTACGGTGAGAAGG
>CALHIO010000205.1 GCA_938030915.1 uncultured Gemmatimonadota bacterium | reverse complement strand
GCTGCTGGCTTCCTCCGGAAGGATGCGACTTCCGAACCGCCACGTCGCCGACACGACGGCCGAGTCCTCGAAGTCGGATACCAGAGCGTCTTCCAGCCAGAGCTCGTTCTCGGGCTGGAAGCCTCCGGCGACGAAGCCCTGAGCCTCGTGCCATGCCAGCACCTCGTCGAATCCCTCGATGAGCTCACTGGAGTCCGAGGCGAAGAAGGTGACCGCCGGAGCCTGCAGGAAGACGTCTCCCACGGCGTCGAGGTCGTAGCGGCGCCACATGGAGAGCCAGCGCTCGAGTGCCTGCTGAGTCGAGGCGGGTCCGCTCTCCGCCGCTGTCCGCGGTGTGCGTGGCCGTTCGGCATCCGGGGGACGATAGCCCGATCGGTCGAAGCGCTCGCCATTCTTCCACACGGCCTGTACCGACCTGAGGTTGCCGATGTCGTCGAGTGGGTCCCGATCCAGCAGGACGAAGGTGACGGGGCGGCCGTGCTCGAGTACCCCGTGGGTCTCCTCGATGCCGAGCGCCTCGGCCGCGACCCGTGTCGCCGCCTCGATGGCCGCCATCGGGGAGAGCCCGCCGAAGTTCACGAGCTCTTCGAGCTCGCGGTGAAGAGAGGGATACAGGTCGGACGCCGGAGCAGGGAAGTCGGTACCCGCCACGATCGGGACGCCTTCCCGGTGTGCCCGCGCAACGAGAGAACGCGCGAAGTCCACCTGACAGCGATCCGAAAGCGGGTTGTCGGGGTTTTCGGTCGCGCGGGCGTACATCGCGAGTGTCGCATCGAGCACCGTGCCCTCGCGGTTCATCGCGTCGAAGAGCTCGGTAAAGATGGCCGACTCGGGATCGAGGTTGGCATAGAGCGGCACCTGATCGTGATGGTACTCGGTCGGCGCGTCGGCCATGCCTTCCCATGCGAGGCGGCACACGTGAGACACGACGTCCACCCCGCTGTTCACCACGTCGAGGGGGCGGGTCGGGAAGACCATGCTGTGCGCCCACACACGCATGCCCTGACGATGAGCCTCTCGGGTGATCCCCGCGACGAGGTCGGGATCGAGATTCGCGTAGATCTTGATGCCGGTCGCGTACGTCCCCTTCGCACGGGCGACGGCCGTGACCAGATCGGTCTCTGGAGTGATGGCTTGCATCCAGGGCACTTCACCCGCCGTCTCACCGGCCGCTGAAGACTGGGGCCGTGGATCGAGGAGAAAGGACGGCCCCGCCATCAGAGCGGAGAAGTAGACATCCGGGGCGTCGATCGCACCGAGTCGGGAATCGCGGGCCAGGCTGGCGAGCGAGCGCCCGTCGCCCGCCATGTCGCGCACGCTGGTGATCCCGGCGTAGAGCATCCGGTATAGCTCGGCCTCGGCGCGTTGACGATTGGGAGACGTGGCGAGGTGCACGTGGGCGTCGATGAGCCCCGGGATCACAAACCCCCCGCCAAGGTTCGTCGCGACGGCATCCCGGGGGGCGTCCGGCCCGGAAAGGAGCTCTCGGCGGCTGGAAACGGTGAGGATCTCGTTGCCGCGGATGGCCATCGCGGCGTCCTCGATCGGCGCTCCACCGTTCCCGTCGATGAGGGTGAAGCCGTACAGGATCTCGAGCGGGGCCGAGCTCTGGACCTGAGCGGACGCGGACCCGACGTACGCGGCGCTCAGGACGACGAAGAAGGTGGAACGCGCCATCAGGCGCATCACGGCAGGCACGGGTCGCACGGCCACTCCTCGCTTCGGTCGGACATTGCGGAGTCGTGCGGCGCCTCCGCCTGGAGCAACACTCAACGCCGGTGCGGGCTGAGCAAGGGAAAAGGTCGGTCAGACCTCTTCGTCGATCTCGAGTCCGATCCCCGTGGGGGTGACAACGAGCGTCGGCAGGATGGTGCGCACCGGCTCCGCTCCGTACCCCTCGAGTGCCTCGTCGGCGGAATCGTACCGAGAGAGGGCTTCGATCGTCTTGATGGTGGGAAAGACCATCGGAAGCTCGCCCCGGTCGAGTCGGGCGAGCGCGTCTCCTGGCGACAGCCACAGCGCGTCGGTCATCTCACGTGGGTCGATGATCGCTGTCGCGCCCGCCCGGACTTTCGCGGCGAAGAAGCGCGTGTCGTAGCGCCGCGGCTCGGGCTCGGGGGTGATCCAGTGGGCGATGTACTCGATCGCGTCTCCAGCAATTCGGCACCCGAGTCGCTCGATCGCTTCGTGGAACCCGATCCGGTCCCCCATCAGGGCGTCACGGATTTCGTCGACGTCGGGGTCCTCCGCCGCGGTCGGGGGCGCCGATCCGTCCTCTCTGAGCCCCACCATGATCCCGGTCTCCTCGAACGCCTCGCGAAGCGCGGCGAGGTAGTACGCGATAGCAGGTGGCTCGCCGTTGTGCTCCAGTCGCTGACGGGCGGTATCCGGATCCAGGTCGTCGAGGAGCGAGACGACGGACGGAAGCGCGTCGGAGGTGTCGACACGCCCGCCGGGGAAGACATAGGCGCCCGGTGCGAAGCCGGCCTTGCGACTGCGACGCATCAGAAGGATCTCCATGTCCTCCGCCCCGTCGCGGAGGAGGACGATGGTCGCCGCCGCGCGTGGCTCTACCGGCACATCGGGCGGATCCTCGATCGTTTCGGCAAAGCCGTCGGGAAGATTCTCGAACGGGATGACGAATTCGTCGTGCGGACTCACCGGCCGGCCGCCATGCCGTCTTTGCGCGGATCCGAAGCGGCCGCCCAGCCACGGGCCAGACGCAAGATCGCCTGGCCGCCCCCGAAGGCGACGCCGTCCGGATCGCGGAGTTCGTGTCCGAGCGCCTCGAGCGCGGTGGCGACCTCGGGGTCGAGGTTCTCGATCGCCACGCGCATGCCCGAGAAGTGCCGGAACCGGGCCGCGTCGATGGCCTCCTGCGGATCCATCCCGAATTCGACCATGTTCAACAGCACCTGGACGTGGCCCTGCGGCTGCATCGAGCCGCCCATGACGCCGTACGAGAGCCACGGTTGCCCGTCCTTCGTGACGAAGGCAGGAATGATCGTGTGCAGGGGACGCTTGTTCGGGGCGATCTGATTCGGGTGCCCATCCTCGATCGTGAAGCCGGCCCCTCGATTCTGGAGCACGAGCCCCGTACCCGGGACGACCGTGCGAGAGCCGAAATACCCGAAGATCGAGTTGATGAACGAGATCATGTTGCCGTGCCGGTCCGCGACGGTCAGGTAGATCGTCTCGGAATCGGTCGCGAGGTGACCGGGATCCGGTCGATCTGCTGCCGTGGTCGGATCGATCATGGTCGCACGGCCGGCGAGGTAGTCCGCGTCGAGCAGTGCCTCGGGCTGCACGTCCATGTGGTCCGGGTCCGCGATGTACCGGTCGAGGTCGGCGTGGGCGAGCTTCTTCGCCTCGATGAGGGTGTGGAGATACTCCGCCGAGTTGTGCTCCATCGCCGAGAAGTCGTACCCCTCGAGCATCTTGAGCATCTGGAGCGCAGCGATGCCCTGACCGGCGGGCGGGAGCTCCCAGAGGGTGTAATCCCTGTAGTCCACGCTGAGCGGCTCCACCCAGCGCGGTTCGTGGTTCTCCAGATCCTCGATCGTCAGATAGCCGCCGAGCTCGGCCAGTCCGTCCACGATCTCCCGACCGAGATCCCCCCCGTAGAAGACGGCTGGACCACCATCCGCGACTCGCTGGAAGGTTCGGGCGAGATCGGGGTTCCGGAACCACTCGCCCGGCTTCGGTGCCTCACCATCGATCAGGAAGGTCGCCGCGGCCCCGGCGTCACCACGCAGCCCGTTCACCGTCCCCGCCCAGTCCTGCGCGATGATCGGCGTGACGGGGAAGCCCTCCTCGGCGATTCGGATGGCGGGTGCCAGCGCTTCGGCAAGGGTCATCGTGCCGTACGTCTCGAGCAGCGTGCTCCATCCGGAGAGAGCGCCCGGCACCGTGACGGAGCGGGGTCCGGACCCGGGCACACGCGGCTCGTCCTCGGCCAGGAGCGCCTCGAGGTCGATATTCGAGCCGGACTTCCCACTCGCATCGAGGCCGACGAGCCGACCGGCGTCGGCGTCCCACAGGATGGCGAACATGTCACCACCCATGCCCGTCATGTGTGGCTCGGTGACGTTCAGGACCGCGGCCGCCGCCACGGCCGCATCGATCGCGTTCCCACCTGCGG
>CALHIO010000204.1 GCA_938030915.1 uncultured Gemmatimonadota bacterium | reverse complement strand
ACGTGGACAACCTCCTCGTCTCCCAACCCGACACGGGTGAACAGGCCCTCGAGATCGCCGAGGTGCTGATCCGCAGCAACGCCATCGACGTGGTGGTGATCGACTCGGTCGCAGCGCTCGTCCCCCGGGCGGAGATCGAGGGCGAGATGGGGGACTCCCACGTCGGCCTGCAGGCGCGTCTCATGAGTCAGGCGCTTCGCAAGCTGACAGGAGCCGTGAACCGTTCTCACACGTCCGTCATCTTCACGAACCAGATTCGCGAAAAGGTCGGCGTGATGTTCGGAAGCCCCGAGACGACGTCTGGTGGGCGTGCTCTGAAGTTCTACGCCTCGGTGCGTCTCGACATCCGGCGGATTGGTGCGATCAAGGATGGACAGGACGTCATCGGTAACCGGACCCGCGTGAAGGTCGTCAAGAACAAGTGTGCTCCGCCGTTCCGGCAGGCCGAATTCGACATCCAGTACAACGAGGGTGTGAGCCACAACGCCCTTCTGGTCGACCTCGGTGTCGAACACGGGATCGTCCAGAAGTCCGGCGCCTGGTTCTCGTACGGGGATCTTCGCCTCGGCCAGGGAAAGGAAAATTCCAAGCAGTTCCTGGTCGACAATCCGGATATCGCGGACGAGATCGACGCCCAACTCCGCGTAGCGCTGGGACTCGTTGAGGAAGCGACCGAGGACGAGATCGCATCGGAAGGCGAGGTCACCGCGGAGGGCGGGGCCGAAGAGCCGACGAAGGTGCAGGCCAGCGCCGGCTGACCGGGGCGGTGTGACGCTTCGGACGGACGCACGGCGCGGGTCGGATGCCAGGATGGGTACACGAGGGTAGAGAGCCCCGGACGACAGATTCGTCCGGGGCTCTTATCTTTCGCCCCTATGGCCCTCCTCGTGCCGGAGGACCAAAACCCATTCGCACACAGAACGGCCCCCGCCGATTGTTTCGATGAAGACCGCCGATATTCGTAGCCGCTTCCTCTCGTTCTTCGAGGAGCGACAGCACGCCGTCAAACCCTCGTCGTCGCTCGTGCCGGCGGACGACCCGACGCTGCTCTTCACCAATGCGGGGATGGTGCAGTTCAAGAGGGTCTTTCTCGGGCAGGAAGACCTGGGGGTCAGTCGGGCTGCCACATCGCAGAAGTGCGTACGCGCGGGTGGAAAGCACAACGATCTCGAGGAGGTCGGTCGCACGACGCGCCACCACACGTTCTTCGAGATGCTCGGCAACTTCTCGTTCGGTGACTACTTCAAACGCGACGCGATTCGTTACGCGTTCGAGTTGCTGACCGATGTCTACGGGCTCGATCCCGAGCGGATTTACGCGACGGTGCATCACTCGGACGACGAGGCGGCCGAGCTCTGGCTGAACGATATCGGTCTGCCGCCGGAACGCGTGTATCGGCTGGGCGACAAGGACAACTTCTGGCAGATGGCGGATACGGGCCCGTGTGGGCCGTGCTCCGAGCTGCACTACGATCTGCGCGAGGACCGGACGCCCGTCACGAGCACCGAGGAGTTCGTGGAGCTCAACGAGTCTGGCACGATCGTGGAGCTGTGGAACCTCGTCTTCATGCAGTTCGACCGGGACGCGGAGGGGACCCTGCATCCGCTCCCGGCGCCGTGCGTCGACACCGGGGCCGGTCTCGAGCGTATCGCCGCCGTTCTCCAGGGAGCGGATTCGAATTATCACACGGATGGCTTTGCGCCCCTCCTCGAACGCGTAGCCGATTTGGTCGGCTCTGCCTACGAGTCCGACACGGAGGCCGGCGTGAGCTATCGCGTCCTCGCCGATCACGCCCGGGCGGTGACCTTCCTCTTGTCCGACGGCGTGTATCCCTCGAACGAAGGCCGCGGCTACGTACTTCGGCGCATCCTGCGGCGGGGGGTGCGGCACGCCTGGCTTCTGGGGCGTCGCGAGCCGACCCTGGTTGGTGTTGTGGAGTCGGTCATCGACACGATGAGCGATGTGTACCCGGACCTCGCCGAGCGCCGGGATCACATCGTCGACGCGGCCCGGGCCGAGGAAGAGCGTTTCCTCGCCACCATCGAGGGTGGTCTCAGCCGGTTCGAGGAGCTCGCCAGTGCCGACTCTCGGTTGATCCCGGGTGACGAGGCCTTCAAGCTCTACGACACCTTCGGGTTTCCCCTCGATCTCACCCAGCTCATGGCGGAGGAGAGGGGGGTCGAGGTCGATGTGGAGGGCTTCGAATCCGCGCTCGAGGAGCAGCGCGCCCGCTCTCGGAAGGACCGTGCCGACAGCGGCGTGGAAGGGAACGAGGCCGCGGACGCCGAAGGATGGATCCCGCTTTCGGACGGGGAGCAGACCTTTGTCGGGTACGGTGCCGTCGAATCGGAGACGGACGTGCTCAGCTGGAAGTCGATCGATGCAGGCGTCGGCCTCCTGCTCGAAGAGAACCCGTTCTATGTCGAGAGCGGTGGGCAGATCTCTGACGCTGGTTCCGTGAAGGGCGAGGGATGGAGCATGACCGTCGCGAGAGTGGCGAAGGTACCGGGCGGAACGGCGGTGTTCGGGCCCGTGCAGGGCAGCTTTCCTGACGAAGCAGGCCGCGTACGAGTGCATGCCCGAGTTCCCTCGGTGGAACGTGGGGACACCGTACGGAACCACACGGCCACGCATCTGCTACACGCCGCTCTCCGCGCGGTGCTGGGCGAGCATGTTGTACAGCGAGGCTCACTCGTGGCGCCGGACCGTCTCCGCTTCGACTTCGCGCACACCGCTCCCATGTCCAACGACGAGAAGGCCCGGGTCGAGCGGATCGTGAACGAGCGGGTATGGGAGAACCATCCGGTGGAGATCGATCAGCGGTCGTACGACGATGCGGTCGCTGCCGGCGCCATGGCTCTATTCGGCGAGAAGTACGCCGAAGAGGTCCGCGTCGTGAACGTTCCGGGCGTGAGCATGGAGCTGTGCGGCGGGACCCACGTGTCGTCGACCGGTGACATCGGGCTCTTCCGGATTGTGGGGGAGTCAGGGGTCGCAGCGGGCGTGCGCCGCATCGAGGCGCTGACAGGCAGGGGTGCGTTCGCGTACTTCGAGACACGTGAGAGGGCGCTCGGAGAGGCTGCAGCCGTTTTGAAGACTCAGCCCGACAACCTCGCACGTCGAGCAGAACAGCTTCTGGAGGAGAAGGCCGAGGTCGAGCGTCTCCTCGATGAGGTGAGGGCACAGGGCGGTGGTGGTGAGGATGTCGCCGCCGAGGAGGTGATCGACATCCCGGGGAACGGAACGACGTCCTACCGGGGCGTTCGACTGCGTGCCCGGGATCTCGATGACGCCCGCAAATGGGGGGACACCTTCCTCGGGGCGGGGGAGAGCGGAGTGGCCGTTCTCGCCGCGGAGATGCCGGGTGAGAAGAAGGCACTCTTTGCGTTCGTGACCGACGACATGATCTCACGGGGCGTCAGAGCCGACGCGGTCGTTCGCGAGGTTGCGTCGGTCGTGGGGGGGCGTGGCGGCGGGCGCCCGCACATGGCTCAGGCGGGCGTCGAGGATCCGTCCCGGCTCGACGAGGCGCTGGCCGCAGGGGCAGAGGCCGTGAAGGGATTGCTGGCAGACGCTCAGGGTGACTGACGTGCACTGGATGGAGGCTCGGAGACCCCGACCGCCGGCGGATCTGGGAGCTCGTCTGCGCGGCAAGCCCGTGGGACGCGCTGAGGGAACCGAGATGGCCGAGCGTCTCCTTGCCGCGGCAGGAGAAGCGCTCGAGCTCTCCCTGCGCCAACCGGGACGCGTGCGTGCCGCCGCCTTCGACCTTCTCGCGGCAGATGCGCTCCTCACCTACGCGTGCGAGGCCGCTCTGGAAGGAGACGCCCCGGACGCTGCTCTGGAACGGCTGGTGTCGATCGGGGGTGGCTCGTGACCGCCTCGGACACACCCTCTCTCGTCGACATCCACAGCCACCTGGTGCCGGGGGTGGATGACGGAGCTCGACATCTCCCGGGCGTGCTGAACGCAATCGAACGCTTGGCCCAGGTCGGCATCCGACGGGTCATCACGACACCCCACATCGATGCGAGCCTGGCGCTCACGCCGACGCGCCTCGCCTCGCGGCTGGACGAGGTGTCGAAGGCGTGGCAGACAGCGCACGACGCGATCCAGGCGGAATTCCCCCAGGTCGAATACCTCAGGGGGCACGAGGTGCTGGTCGATCTTCCGGAGCCCGACCTGTCTGATCCCCGGCTCCGACTCGCGGGAACGTCCTTCGTGCTGATCGAGTGGCCGCGGCTTCACGTCCCACCCGGCACCCCTCGCGTCGTCCGATATATCTGCGATCAGGGGCATCGGCCCGTCATCGCGCACCCCGAGCGGTACTCCGGGATGATTCGCAAGACGGAGCTGCCTCGCCAGTGGAAGGAGGCCGGCGCCCTTCTCCAGGTGAATTACGGGTCGCTCGTCGGACGGTATGGATCAGAGGCCCAGGCCGTCGCGTGGCGCCTCATCGAAGGCGGTCAGGCCGACTACCTCGCATCCGATTTTCATGGGCAGTCGCGGCTCAGGATCTACAAGAGGGAAGCGTGGACGGAGCTGGAGGAACGGGGGGGTGAGGAAGCGCTGGATCTCCTGTGCCGTGTGAACCCAGCCAGGATCCTGGAAGACCTCGAACCTCTGACCGTACCGTCGGTGTCCGCGCCGTCGTCGCTGCTCCAGAGGCTCCGCGGAATCATCGTCCGACGCGAACGTTCGATGGAGCGACAGGCATGACGGTTTCCAAGCAGCTCCACGCCCACTTCGACGAGCACGCACGGGTCGTGACCGCGGCGTTCGACAGCCTCGGCGGAGGAATCGAGGAGTACGTGACCCGGGTCGCCCAGACGATCCAGGCGGGGGGATGCCTCTTCTTCTGTGGGAACGGTGGGTCGGCGGCCGACGCACAGCATCTGGCTGCGGAGTACGTCGTGCGCTTCACCCGGGAGCGGAGGGCTGTGGCCGCGGTGGCTTTGACGACGGACACGTCTGTGCTGACCGCGGCGGGGAACGACCTCGGCTTCGATGGCGTCTTCGCGCGTCAGATCGAGGCGCTGGGATCCCCCGGTGATTTACTCGTGCTGCACTCCACGAGCGGCATGTCTCCGAACCTGCTCGCGGTGGCCGATGCGGCGCAGGCGTGTGGTGTGAAGACCGTTGCTCTCCTGGCGCGGGGTGGGGGAGCGCTGGCCGACAGGGTCGACCTGGCCCTCGTGGTGCCAACCGATTCGACCGCGAGAGCACAGGAACTCCATCTACTGATCGGCCACGCCGTGTGTGACGTAGTGGAAGCTTCGCTCCCCCACGAGAGACCTCTTCGCCAGGGACAAGGACAACCCACGTGAATCCGTTGATCGATCTCAGAGGCAAGAACGCCATCGTCACGGGCGGTTCCCGCGGCGTCGGCCGGGCCGTTGCCCACCAGCTCGCGCAGGCGGGCGCGAATGTCGGTATCGGATTTCGGTCCCGATCGGAGGATGCCGACGCTGTTGTGCGCGAGTGCAGGGCATTCGGCGTCGACGCTTGGGCGCACGGCGGGGATCTGGCGGATCCCGCGGAGGCGGAAGCCCTCTTCGCCCGGGGTGACGAGGAGTTCGACGGACTCGACATCTTCGTGGGCAACCATGGAATCTGGCCGCCGGTAGACGAGCCGATTGCTGCGCTGACGGACGACCGATGGCACCGAACGATCGACGCGAACCTCCACTCGATCTTCTACACCTGTCGCGCCGCCGCCCGGCGTCTTCGTGACAATGGTCGGATCGTCCTCGTGAGCAGCACCGCGGGTCAGCGGGGCGAGGCGTTTCATGGTGACTATGCCGCCACCAAGGGGGCGATGATTTCCCTTGTGAAAGGCTTCTGCATCGAAGTCGCGCCACGCGGTATCACGGTGAACGTC
>CALHIO010000203.1 GCA_938030915.1 uncultured Gemmatimonadota bacterium | reverse complement strand
TCCGACCCTCCTGATGTGGGGCGACCGAGATCGCGTCGTACCCGGATGGGTCGGAGAGCGCCTCGCGGACGAACTCCCGGACGGCCGACGGGTCGTGCTGGAGCGATGCGGTCACATTCCGCCGGAGGAACGACCCGAGGAATCGTTCGCTCTCCTCACGGCCTTCCTGGACGAAACCAGCGGCGAGCGGAAGCGCTCGCGAACGATGGTATAGAACATCTTCGCGCCGACGCGCAGCGACATTACCAGTGACCCCGAAATCTTGGATCGGCCTTCGGTGCGTCTCCGATGCGCCACATCGATTTCCCGTACCCGCAGGTCCGATCGCGCCGCACGGATCTGCATCTGCAGCGTCCACCCCCAGTTGCGGTCATCCATCTGCAGAGAGAGCAGACTCGAGAAGCGGACGGCGCGGAAGGGCGGCAGGTCGGCGAACGATTGACGGAAGAACAGCGACACGAGACCGAGTACGAGGCGGTTGCCCAGTCGAGCGTGTGGCAGGATCGTGCCGACATCCCCACCGACCCCGCGACGCACCCCGAGCACCATGTCCGCATGATCATCGACGATCGGTCGCACCAGGCGCTCCAGGTCCGCAGGGTCGTCACTCCCGTCCGCGTCCATGAAGACGAGGACGTCGGGCGGGGGCGTTCGAGACGCCAGATAGCGAACACCGGCGAGGCATGCCGCACCGTATCCGCGCTCTGCTTCGTGGACGACGTGCGCTCCGCCCTCCGAGGCCACTTCCGCCGTCCGGTCGGTCGATCCGTTGTCGCCCACGACCACGATCGACACCCAGTCCGGGATCGAGTCCAGGATCGGGGGCAGAGCGGCCTCCTCGTTCAAAGCCGGCATGAAGACGGCCACGTTCGACAATCCACGATCCGTCATGGACGGGGTCGCCGATGAAGAGGGAGAGAATGTGGGTCGTTCTCGGCGTAGCCGAGGTCGCCCTGCTGGTGAGCTTCGCGTGGATCCCCGACGCACATCGCTTCCCGTGGCCGGGCCTGATGATGTTCGCCGCAGCCTTCCTCGCATACGCCGCCGCGGCGTGGAGTCTGCCCGCAGCCGACGGATCGATCCCGGGGCCGGACTCGAGCACCGGCACACGCATGAGGCCATCCCAGCGGACCCTCATCTGGATCGTCGCGGTGGGTGCGAGACTCGCGCTGCTTCCCCTGGCCCCTGAGCTTTCCGACGACTTCAACCGCTACCTGTGGGACGGACACGTTCAGGCCGCCGGAGTGAATCCCTACGCGTCCGCGCCGGACGCGAGTGAGCTCGCCACGCTGCGGACCGACTACCACAGCGACATCAACAACCCATCGGTGTCGACCATCTACCCGCCAGGCGCGCAGATCATCTTCCTTCTGATTGCGCTCGCGGGCTCGAGCCTCCTGTTGATGAAGGTCGTATGGATCGCGTGCGACCTCGCTACGGGCTTCGTTCTGGCCCGCATTGCGGCAGCGCGCGGGCTGGACGACAGACCCGTGCTCCTGCTCTGGCTCTGGTCGCCCCTTCTGCTGATCGAGGTGGCGTGGAGTGGGCACCTCGAGCCTCTCGGCCTCTTCGCGCTCACCGTGGCGATCTACGTCGCGGGCCGTGACGGGGCTCCCGCCGCTACAGCCGGCGTTGCGCTTGCATTCGCGTCGCTCACGAAGTTCGCTCCGGCCGCCGCACTCCCGGCTCTCGTGCGCCGCCGCGGCCTCGCGGCCCTCGCGGGCTTCGTAGCGACCGTGGTCCTTCTTTATGCACCGTATGCGGGCGCTGGCACGGCGCTCTTCGACGGATTGCGCACCTATAGTGAGCATTGGTGGTTCATGAAGGGGCCCTTTGCCGTCCTGGAGACGATGACGGGAGACCCTCTTCGGGCCCGGGCCCTCGCGGGGGTGGTCGTGGTCGGCGTGATCGGCTGGACCGCGTGGAGGAGCTTCGAATTGGACCGCGCACTCCTCTGGGTGCTCGGGACCGGCATCATCCTCACACCGACCCTCCATCCGTGGTACGTCCTCTGGATCCTTCCCATGGCGATCCTTCGAGGAAGCCGCGCCTGGCTTCTGCTAAGCGGCCTCGCATTCATCGGCTATTTCGGACTCGGGAGTTACCAGGACACCGGTCAGTGGGCGCAGCCGGGCATCGTCCGCGCCGCCCTCTGGCTTCCATTCCTCGCCGTGCTCATCCACGACGTCCGGACGGCTCGGAGCACCGGCGATCGCACGGTATAGGGCGGGCATGCCGAGCGCGGCATAGCCGGAAAGAAAGAGCACGATGAATGGGATCTGCCCCCAGAATCCACCCACCACCGCGGCCAGCAGATACGAAGTCATGAGGCCGATCATGAGCCCTTTGAGGGCGGTATCGACCGGAACACGCACCGCGGCATACCGATCCCTGCGTCGATTACCTCTCTTGGGCGTGCGCTCGAACGGGTCACTCGCCCGCCGCAGACCGCGAAGCACGGCACGTGAGACCGGAACGGACAGGCCGATCCCGAGCGCGAGCGTGCGAAGCACACTCCGCAGCCGGCCCGTTCTGGCGCGCGAGCGTGTCTCGCCCGCGGACCAGTAGAAGACGACGAACGGGAGTGTCGCGGCGGTGAAGAGGAGCAGGTCGACGCCGAGAAGGTGATCGAGTGCCAGCGCACGCCTGGCCACCGCCGACGGAAAGAGAAGAATGGCGAGTGCCCAGGTGAGCGGGTGAGCCAGATGTCCGAACAGGTGAACCACGGCCTCGAGCTTCACCGGAACCGGTAGCCTGGCCCGAAGCAGGCGAGGGAGCACCTTCCGACCGGTCTGCACCCCGCCCTGAGCCCAACGCCGTTGCTGGACTTCGAGCGCCGCGACGGTGGCCGGGATCTCGGCGGGCACCGCGACATCATCGAGGTACGCGAACCGCCACCCCGCCAGTTGGGCGCGGTAGCTCAGGTCGAGGTCTTCGGTGAGCGTGTCGGCTTCCCACCCCCCTGCATCCTCCAGACAGGTGCGCCTCCATACGCCTGCGGTACCATTGAAATTGAAGAAGCGCCCGCCGCGATATCGCCCACCCTGCTCGTACAGAAAGTGTCCGTCGAGCAGATACGATTGGGCCTCCGTGAGCCAGTTCTCGTCGCGGTTCAGGTGGTCCCAGGCGGCCTGAACCATCCCGACGTTCGGATCCTGCATGGGCGTGAGGAGCGCGCGGAGCGTGTCGGGTCCAGGCACGAAGTCGGCGTCGAGGATCAGCAGGAATTCCCCGCTTGCATCCCGCGTCCCGGCGCGCAGGGCGCCGGCCTTGAAGCCGTCGCGGTCCTGCCGGCGCACGTGGTGGAGATTCATCCCGCGCGCCTGCCAGCGAGCGATCCGCTGCTCCACGAGCCACGCGGTCTCGTCGTCGGAGTCGTCGAGCACCTGGATCTCGAGCCGATGAGGCGGATAGTCGAGCGAGCACGCTGCGTCGATCGCGCGAGCCGCAACCGCGTACTCGTTGTACATCGGCAGCTGAACCGTCACGCAGGGTAGCGTGTCCTCCGGCCACGGCGTCCGAATCTCCTCGCGTGGACGGCGAGACAGGAGGAGCAGATGAGTCCGGTGTAACGCGAAGGGAATGAGGAACGCGAACACGAGCCCGGTCAGCGCGAGAACCACACGTGCGATCGGCTCAGTCATGCGGAGACCCGACTCTGCCCCGCTCCCCGCCGTTCCGGTTCGAAACGACGCGCGTCGGAACGGTCATCGGCGAGTATTGTGCGGGGAATCCGTGCAGGCGCATTCATTCGTGCACACAAGAGCGGAATCGAGAGCCTCGCGAAAGGCGTACCCCTGCCACGTTTGGGGGCTACCCCTCCCCAAGCCCCCCACTTCCCTGCGAGATTCCTTCCCCTTCAAGATCAACCCTGACCCTCGAGAGGTGTCCCTTGGCCGGTGTCCTTGATCAGCTCGAAGCCATCCGTGCACACGCCGGTGACGTGCGTACGACAGGTCTCGACAACGATACCGTCTGTCACTTCGTCTCCCACGATCCCGAACTCGCCGAAGCGGTCAACGCCGCGGCGGATGAGTTCGAGGCACTGAATCGTGAATTCCCCGAGCTCATGAAGCTCGGCGAAGTCGAGCAGGTCGCGGCGATCGAAGAACATCTGGTGAATTTCTACGCCGACGACACGGTGAACCCGTACGTATCGATGGCCGCCCGCGGACCCTGGATCGTGACCACCAAGGGAGCGGTCCTGCACGACAACGGTGGGTACGGCATGCTCGGCTTCGGACACGTGCCAGAGCCCATCATCGATGCGATGACGAAGCCTCAGGTCATGGCCAACGTGATGACGCCGAGCTTCTCGCAGCTTCGGCTCTCTCAGGCGCTCAGCCGGGAGATCGGTCAGACGCGCGACGGAGGCTGCCCCTTCTCCCACTTCGTGGCGATGAACTCCGGTTCGGAGTCCGTCTCGGTCGCAACGCGAATCTCGGATGTGAACGCCAAGCTCATGACCGACACCGGGGGTCGGCACGAGGGCAAGCACATCGCGAAGATGTCGCTCGCAGGCGGCTTCCACGGACGGACGGGGCGCCCCGCCCAGTTCTCGGACTCCACCGGCGGATCGTACCACCGGCATCTGGCCACCTTCCGCAACGAATGCCTGCTCACGGTCGAGCCGAACGACGTCGAAAACCTCAGGGAGCACTTCGCCAAGGCCGACGCCGAAGGCTACTTCATCGAAGCCTTCTTCATCGAGCCCGTCATGGGCGAGGGGAACCCGGGTGTGGCCATCACCCCCGAGTTCTATGCGGCGGCCCGCGAGCTCACGAAGGCGCACGGCTGCCTGCTCCTCGTCGATTCGATCCAGGCCGGCCTGCGATCGACGGGATACCTCTCGATCGTCGACTATCCGGGCTTTCAGGACCTCGAAGCCCCCGACATGGAGACGTATTCGAAGGCGTTGAACGCCGGGCAGTATCCGCTCTCGATTCTGGCCATGACCCCGGGTACGGCCGAGCTCTACCGGAAGGGCATCTACGGCAACACCATGACCGCGAACCCACGCGCGATGGACATCGGCACCGCGGTGCTGGAGATGGTGACGCCCGAGATCCGCCAGAACATCGTCGACCGCGGGCACGAGTTCGTGGAAAAGCTCGAGGCCCTCGCAGTCGAGCTCGACGGTGCGATCACCAAGGTCGAGGGAACAGGACTCCTCTTCTCGTGTGAGCTCGAGCCTCGCTTCAAGGCCTACGGAACGGACAGCGCCGAGGAGTTCATGAGAATGCACGGCATCGGCGTGATCCACGGCGGCGAGAACTCACTCCGCTTCACGCCTCATTTCCAGGTGACGTCGGAGGAGGTCGACCTGATCATCGACCACATTCGTAACGCCATCCTGCACGGCCCCCAGGTCGGTCAAGCCTGATCGAACCCCGGACGGGCGGTGTCGAGGCGCCGCCAGAACGCCCGCGGGGGGCGTGGCTCACAGCGGCCGCGCTCTCCGCTGCCGTTCTGCCACTGACGATCCAGGCCCACGAACTCGGACACCTTTCGGGGTACGTCGTGTTCGGACTGGCGGAACCGACGCTGGACTATGCGTCGACCGGCTTCGCGGACCAGCCGGAGTTCTGGCGACGCCTTCAGGCTGGGAACGTCACGGGAGCTCGCGCGCTCGCGAACATCGGCCACGCCGGCGTCGCAGCCCTCCTCGGGCCGGTCGTGACGTATCTGCTGATCGGTCTGGGGCTGGCCAGCCTCGCGCGGACAGGACGACTCGTCGGCGGAGCCGTCGCGGTGTGCGCAGCGGCCCGGCTCCCACTGGTCCTGGCTGCCATTCTCGTCAGCGGTGGCGTGCACACCGACGAAGCCCATGTAAGCCAGGCGCTCCTCGTCCCCATGGGGATGATGACACTGATGACGGCACTCGCGCTCATCATTGCCCTCGGTGGCACCTGGACGCTCCTGGCACGCACGGGCCGCCAGAGACTCACAGTGGCGCTCGTTATCGGCGCGGCCGCCGGAGCGGCTCTGTGGATGGGCTGGCTGGGGCCGACCCTCTTCGTCTGACACGGATGGCACACAGCCACCCGTTCGGGTGTCTTCCCTATCACCGATTCAGCAGCCGCTCCTGACCCACCTCGGGCTCGGCCGCTCGGATCCCGCCACCACGCTTTTCCCGTCGTTCGGGCTTTCCTTCCGGGGGACCCGTCGACCGCCCTGACGATGTCCGCAGCTCGCTACGCCACGCTTCTGATCGCAATCGCCCTCGCGGCATGTGCCACGCAGGTCCGGTACGAGGCGCTCGAGGTCGCACCGCCAGCACCGTCGGGCATCACCGGATCGGTGTTCCTCGTCGGAGACGCGGGCATCCGGAGTCCCGGACGGGACTCCGTCCTCGCTCATCTCGAACGGGACCTCGACCGTCATGAGCAGGCCTCGCCGGCCGCGTCTCGCGTGGTCCTCTTCCTCGGCGACAACATCTACGACCTCGGAGCGCGCGAAGCGTTTCGCGAGGAAGATCTCGCGAAGCTCATACCGCAGCTGGATGCGGCTCGAGGAGCCTCGGACACGCGCGCCTTCTTTCTGCCGGGAAACCACGACTGGGCGAAGGGCGCGGGTAACACTCCGGCCCGGGAGACCATCCAGCGACAGCAGGCGTGGCTCCACGAGCTCGCCCCCGACTCCAGCGCACTTCTCCTGCCCGCAGACGGATGCCCCGGACCGAACCGGGTCCCGGTCGCCCCGGGCGTGAGTGTGATTCTGATCGATACGGAGTGGCTTCTCCGTCGACCGGACGATGATTGTGGAGGGGAGGACCGATTCTACGGTGACCTCACCAGCCTCCTTCGTTCACACGCCGACGAGCGGATGATCCTCGCCGCACATCATCCGATGTCGACGGGTGGGCCCCACGGGGGCAACGTCTCCGGTCTCGACCGCGGCCCGTTCATCCAGTATCTGGCCATCAAGGCGGGTTTGAGCATCCAGGATCTCGCCTCACCGAGATACTCCGCGATGCTCACTCGGCTCCGTGAGGCCATCCGTGCGAGCGGGGTCCGGCCCCTCGGATTCGCGGCGGGGCACGATCACTCGCTGCAGGTCATCGGTATGGAGGAGGACGGCGAGCCCCTGTGGCAGCTCGTGAGCGGGTCCGCGTCGAAGTCGAACAAGGCCGAGCGGATCGAGGGTACCCGGTACGCGACGGACCAGCATGGATACATGAGGGTGGACTTCACCGCGACGACCTCCCGCCTCACTGTCTTCGCGCAAAGCGCGGCCGACACCCCGCTGCGCGTCGTCTTCGCGTGCGAGCTGCCTCAGGAATCGGCGTCCGCCACGGCATGCGCGGAAGCGCCCCTGGCCGCGAGCCGATGATGCGCATCATACGCTTCCCGGTCGCCGGCTCGATCCTCCTGATCGCCGTCGTCTTCGCGACTCCGTCACAGGTAGACGCACAGTTCAGCGACCCGTGCGGTGTCGGATGCGCGGCCACGCTCCTGCTCGACAGCTATGTCGTCGCCTCCGGAACCGCGGTCGTGGTCGGTCGATCCATGGGAGGATTCTCCAGGGTCAGTCAGGGTGTGCTTTCGTGGGGATCCGGCTTTGCGATGACCACGGCGGCCGGGATCGCGCTTCAGGGCGACGGTGATCGTCAACGACGCGCCATATACGGTGGTGCGATCGGTGGCGCCGTGGGTGGGCTGATCGGGCTGGGCCTCGAGGCGGCGATCGGCGGGGGCACGAACGCCGACCGCCTTTCCTCCACGCTGATCGGGGCCGGTATCGGCGTCCTGGTCGGGGGTCTGATCGGCGCCGTCACGCTGGACGGCATCGAGGATCCCACCCCTACCCCTCTGTTTTCGCTGCGCCTGCCGCTCTAGTTCGGAGCGGAGTGGCTCGCTACTGGCGTGCGACCTGGCGCCGTACGGCCTCCGCAATCGCAACCGTCAGACCCTCGAGTTCCGTGCTGAGCGCCGTGGCGATCTGGTCCGGGGGGATCGACCCGGATCCGAGTTCGAACGAGACGTCGCCCCGTTCCAGGCCGACACGCGTGCCCGGCGCCCGCACGACCCAGCGCGCAGACCCCGTCCAGGCGCCGCCGTCGTCCATCCTGATCGGATCGAACGCGACCTCGACTTGAAGCTGAACGCCGTCCTGCGCGAACCACGGGTACGACACGATGGCATCAGGAGACAGGAGTGCGTCGAGGTTTTCGTTCAGCGTCCGCACGATCTGACCGCCCAGCGGCTCGACCCATCGGTTCTGAGCGGAGTAGCGAACCTCGTACGGCCCGACGAGGTCGATCATCTCGTTCGAATCGAGATAGTCCGGCACCGCCACCGGACCGAGTCCCAGCACGAGGCCATCGAGCGCCGGCCCCTGCTCCGGCGACAGCGCACGCAGCATGAAGTAGCGAGAGGTGTCTGGCTTGGGCTCCAGCAACGAGCAGCCGGTCATCCCGATGGCGAGGAGCGCTACACAGAGCACGACACGAACACGGTTCACGATCCACCTCCCGTTGCGCGGCCACGAACGAGAATCGAGGGGTCACGCTCGATGAGATCCGAGACACGCCGTAGAGAGCGAGCGGCGGCCTCGAGTTCCTGAAGGGTACCGACGAGCGACACGATCAGCGGTGCGTCCGGCCCCATCACACCGCGAAGAGACTCGAGCGTCTGGTCCACGTCCTCCATGCTTCGCTCCGCATTCTCCGCCGCGCTGGCAACGTGATCCTCCAGGGGTCCGATCGATGCCTCGACCGTTTCGGTCAGACTCCTCACGCTCTCGAGCGTGAGATCGAGGTTGTCGACCATCCTGTCGACGTCGCCCGGAAGCCCCTGCAGCTGCTCACTCGTCATGAATTGATTCATCCCGTCGAGCGTCGCTTGCAAAGAGCCGAGCAGGTCATCGACGTCCATATCGATGAAATTGTCGGCGATATCGTGAAACTGTTCCTGGATCTCCGCGAACGGCGACCGCACGCTCGGAATCTCGACGTACTCCGTCTCCGTCCCCAGCAGGAACCGGTCCGTATTCGGGCGGAAGTCCAGAGAGACGTAGAGGCGGCCGGTCAGGAAGCTCTCGGTGTCCAGACGGGCGCTCAGACCGCGATCCAGAAGCAGCTGCATCCGATCCTCCTCTTCGAGGTCGCCCTGGACACCCAGAGAGGCGACCCGCGTGAGATCGATCTCGAAGACCACGGGCACGCGCATGTCCTCGCTCATCGCGTCGTCCTCGAAGTTCATCGCGAGCAGGACCTCCTGCACCGTCCCGATCGGGACGCCGCGGAAGGACACATTCGCCCCTTCGACGAGCCCGTTCACGGATCCGGGGAAGAAGCTCACGTAGGAGCGTGTCTCGTCGAACATGCGCCCCGATCCGAAGAGAATCACGCCCGCGACCGTGAGCACGATTCCGCTGACGACGAAGCCTCCGATCATGGCGGGACTGACTCGTCTGCTCATGCGGTTTGCCCTCCTTCGTCACCCCGGTTCAGGAACGCTCGCACAGCGGGATCGGGGGAATGGTCACGGAGTTCTTTCGGTGGTCCGAGTGCGGTCATGGTACGGCTCTCCACGTCGAGGAAGACGCTCGTGGTGGCAATGTCGAAGATGGAGGCGAGTTCGTGCGTCACGATCACGATGGTCGTGCCGAGACTCTCACTCAGCTCGAGAATGAGTTCGTCCAGAAGCTTCGAGCTGATCGGGTCGAGGCCTGCTGATGGCTCGTCGATGCAGAGCACCTCGGGGTCGAGTGCGAGCGCCCGGGCGAGGCCTGCGCGCTTCTTCATCCCGCCGCTGATCTGAGACGGATAGTAGTCCTCGAACCCGGCGAGCCCGACGAGCGAAAGCTTCAGCGACGCGACCTCGCGCACCTCGTCGCGGGAAAGCTCCGGAAGGTATTCCTCGATGGGCAGGGACACGTTCTCGGCGAGCGTGAGCGAACTGTAGAGAGCTCCGGACTGAAAGAGCACCCCTACGTTTCGAAGGATCTGGTCGCGCCGGGCCTGGTCGGCATGGGTGAAGTCCACGTCGCCGTAATGGATCGAGCCGGCTGCCGGTTCCTTGAGGCCGATGAGGTGCCGGAGGAGTGTGCTCTTCCCGCACCCGCTGCCTCCCATGATCACGAAGACGTCGCCGCGCTCGATGTCGAAGTCGAGATCACGCATCAGCACGAAGTCGCCATACGCCATGGTCAGCCCACGTACACCGATCAAGGCGCTCATCAGATGCCCAGGATGTAGGAAAGCACGGAGAAGACTCCCGCGGCCGCGATGATGAGGACGATCGCGGTCACGACAGCGGACGTCGCTGCGGCTCCGACTGCCAAGGAGCTACGCCCTGACTGCAGGCCCCGCAGACACCCGGCCATGGCCACGATCACGCCATACGTCGTGCCCTTGAGGATGCCGGGCAGGAAATGGGTCAGCGACACCGCATTGAGGGTCTGATTGGCATACGCCGAAAAGGACTGATCGAGCATCGTCACACCGACGAACAGTCCTCCGAGGATGCTGACGAAGTCCGCGTAAACGGTCAGGAGCGGCATCATCAGCACGAGCGCGAGCACCCGGGGCAGCACGAGAAACTCGACGGGCGACACGCCGATGGTCGTGAGCGCATCGACCTCCTCGTTGACCTGCATGCTGCCGATCTCCGCCGCGTACGCCGCTCCGCTGCGACCGGCCATGACGATTCCCGTCATCAGAGCGCTGACATCACGAACCATCGCGATGCCCACGAGGTCGGCCACGTAGATCGCCGCCCCGAACTGCTGCAACTGAATCGCGCCGACGAAGGCGAGGATCACACCCATGAGGAACGATACGAGCGCTACGATCGGCATCGCCTCCACGCCGGCCTGCTCGACTGCGATCCAGAAGTCGGCGCGCCGGTAGCTGGCCCGACCGACGAGGAATCGACCGAAGGCCACGGTCGTCTGACCGATGAACGTCAGCGTCGCGAGGACGTCCTTCGAGGCCTCGATCGTGGTCAGCCCGATCCGCGTGAGCGGAAGTGCTTCCTCTTCGCTCCGGGTTGCCCCGGCCTTTTCCGGTACGGCCTCCGCCAACCGGAGCATCCCTCGAACACCCTCCGGAAGACCGGACCGGTCCTCCCCTACCGTTCCGCGCCGCGCGGCCTCGGCGATGCGGAGCAGAAAGGTGAGAAGTCCACTACCCCACGCACCCAGCTCTTCGCTGCGATACTCGATCTCGCGACTTTCGGCTTGATCGAGCTCACGAAGCACGGGCGTCGCGTCGGGGATGCCGCCCTGCAGTACCCAGTCACCCGAGAGCGCGACGATCAACCGGTCTCCCTCACGGGAGAGTTCGAAGAGCGGCGGGCTCAGGCGAACTCCACTGTCCAGCCGATTTCGACTGAATCCTTGATGCTCTGTGCGGTGGGGCACTTGTCGACATGGCTCGCGAGCGATCGGTCGACCTTTTCTCGATCAGCTCCTTCCGGAAGTCTGATCGTGTACTGAACGTCGATCCGCGTCAGGACGATGATCCGGTCGATCACCTCGTTCGTGCCCTCCGCCGTGCAGCTGATGTCACCGTCCGGAACCCTGATCCCGCGCACCTCCAGTGCGCCATTGAGCGTTCCGAGTAGTCAGCCGGCGGCTGCCGCGACCAGGTAGTCGACCGGCAGCGGCAGATTCGGTTGAGAGTCGAGCCCGTAATGCGCCTTGATCGGTCCGTGGACGCCGAAGTCCAGGGTGGTTCCGTCTTCGAGCGTTCCGCGCCGGTGCAGGCCATCGACCTTGTCGACCCTGGCACGCGCTATGTACAGAGGTTTCTGATCACTCATCAGACTCTTCGTCTCTCCCTTGTTCCGTGAGATCCTCGACATCCTGAAAACCCTCGCACCTCAGCATCGGTAGCCGGGGGTATTTTCGGAACCGCGCGTCGGTCGATGCCAGTCCACAGAGATGAAATTGCGAACCGCGCCGGTTACCCGTCACACGATGATGCACACAGCGGACGCACAGCCCGATTCTCGGAACGTACAACGTCATCGCCGAACTCCGATAAATCCGGCCTGACGTTCGCCATGTCCTGCTCGGTGTGAGAAGAGACCGGAGTCGGTGCACTTCGTGCAGTGGGCCGACACGCTGATCGAGTCCTCCCGAACGCCCAACCCGACGGCACGGCGAGCGAGTACGCGACGCAGATCGATCGGCTCCGGTTCCGCCGGAGTCCTCTGATTCAAGGCTTCGAAGACCTCGGGACCGACTTCGTAACACGCACCGCAGATGGCGGGGCCCAAGTGCACGAGAAGGTGTTCGGGGCGACTCGAGAAACTGGACACCATGGCGTCGATCCCCCGCTCCAGCACACCGGACGCAGCCCCTCGCCACCCGGCATGCAGGGCGGCCACCGCCCGGCGCTCCGGATCGACCACGAACACGGGCACGCAATCCGCCGTCGTCACGGCCAGTAGCAGGCCGGGAGTGTCCCCAACGTGTCCATCGCAGTCGTCGACCAGATGGGGGTCCCGCGCGGGCGCAAACTCCCCATGGTGGACATGCACATCCGCTCCGTGCACCTGGTGCGCGTGAACGACGCGGTCGCCCCCCAGGCTTTCCCTGAGCGCGCGCCACCGACGCCTCGCCGACTCCGGCTCGCTTCGGCTTGCGAACAGCCCGAGGTCGAAGGGGTGGTCATGCCCGGAGTCCCGTGTCGTCATGCCCTGAACGAGCCACGCGAACGCCTGCGTCCACTCCGGATGGACAAGCGCCCCGAAGCGCGGTTCGCGGATTTCACGGACCACGGGGAACGGTGAGGAGTCGTCGGGTGTGCTCAGCATGGAGCGAACGTAGAGAAAAGCCCGAAACGCCTCCATACTCGGACGGAAATGCGATAGCTTATCCGTCGCCGAGGACGACCCCGTTCCTCACCCAAACAGGGCCAGCGGACCGTGCAGGACGACACCCTCTTCGACAGTCAGAACGCCGCCTACGCACAGGCGATGTTCGAAGAATACGCCCGAAATCCCGATGCCCTCCCGGACGAGTGGCGAAAGCTGTTCGATGACGGCGGCAGCCTCGCAGTCTCCGAGGGGCTCCTGGTACCGGACCAGCTCGTCGATTCGCGTCCAGGACCGGGCAGGCCAGACGCGACTTCGGCCGGGTCCCACGCCCCTGCGCCACCACCCGCTTCACCCCCGGCACCGCTGCCCGGCGAGGCCGACGAGGATTCGCGCGCCCTCCTCGAACTGCTGCCGGCCGTCTCACGTGCCACCGCACTCGTCCAGGCCTTCCGTGACCACGGCCACCTGCTGGCGAGTATCGACCCATTGGGGAGCGAGCCTCCCGGGCACCCGCAGCTCTCTCCCGCCTTTCACGGAACCTCCTCTCAGGAGCTCGCGAAGCTTCCTGCCTCGCTGATCATTGCCGACAAGGAGGGGGACCGATCCGTGGCCGACGCGCTCGCGGATTTGGGCGACATCTACGCGGGGTCGATCGGCTACGAATTCGAACACCTCGACGACCATGTGAAAGTCGACTGGCTGTGGGATCAGGTCGAGGCAGGGACCCATGTTCCCGAGCTGTCCCCGGACGATCGCAAGAGCCTCCTGCGCCGGATCAGTGAGACCGAGGGTCTCGAGCAGTTCCTGCACAAGACGTATCTCGGTCAGAAGCGGTTCAGTCTCGAGGGCAACGACATGCTCGTGCCCATGCTGGACCTCGTCATCGAGGAGACGGCGCGGGCGGGCGGTACGGATGTCGTGCTCGGGATGGCGCACCGAGGCCGCCTGAACGTCCTGACCCACACCGTCGGGGTGTCGTACGGTGAGCTCCTCGCCGAATTCGAGGGCCCGTCATACAAGGGTGGTCAGCTCGACGTCGCCGGCACCGGAGACGTGAAATACCACCACGGCGCGCGCGGTGTCAGGAGCGTCGACGGGGCCGGTGCGGTTCACGTGACCCTCGCGCCCAATCCGAGTCATCTCGAGTTCGTGAATCCTGTCGTCATCGGGATGGCGCGGGCCAAGCAGTACGCTGCTCTGACTACAGGTTCCGTTGCAGAGCACGACGCGGTCGTGCCCGTCCTGATTCATGGCGATGCTGCCTTCGCCGCTGAAGGGGTCGTCGCCGAGACGCTGAACATGGCGCGCCTCGAGGGCTACAAGGTGGGCGGGACGGTTCACGTCATCGTGAACAACCAGGTCGGCTTCACGACCGATCCGGACGAAGCGCGGTCGACGCTCTACTCGAGCGATCTCGCGAAGGGGTACGGGATTCCGATCATCCACGTGAACGCCGACGATCCCGAGGCGTGCCTCGCCGCCGTGCGCCTGGCGATGGCGTACCGGCGCACGTTCAACGAGGACTTCGTCATCGATCTCGTCGGATACCGTCGCCACGGTCACAACGAGGGTGACGAGCCGGCGTACACGCAGCCGGTCAAGTACAGAGCGATCGCCGAGCACCCGACGGTCCAGCGGATCTACGCCGGCAGGCTCGTCGCCGACGGCGTCGTCACCGAAGAGGACGTCGAGGCCCTGCGCGCCGAGATCACCCAGACGCTCCGAGACGTGCAGGACCACGTCAGGGACTACGAGCCGGTCGGGGACGATACGCCCGACGAGGATCGCGAAATCCCCGTGATCCCCGAGTCGACCGGCGTCGCCTTCGACGTTCTCGAACGAATCAACGCCGCCACTGTCGACCTGCCGGACGGCTTCACGCCTCACCCCAAACTCTGGCGCCAGCTGGGCAAGCGTGCGGACGACTTCACGATGGATCGCGCGCTGGACTGGGGTCACGCTGAGGCCCTCGCCTTCGGAAGCCTGCTCGTGGACGACATCCCGGTGCGCCTCACGGGGCAGGATGCCGAACGGGGCACCTTCAGTCACCGGCACGTCGTCCTGCACGATGCGGAGACGGGGGCGGAGTTCGTCCCGCTCGACCAACTCTCCGACGCCCGTTTCGAGACGTACAACTCGCCACTCACCGAGACGGCCGTCATCGGCTTCGAATACGGCTACACCGTCGCCTCCGACGACGACGTCGTGCTCTGGGAGGCACAGTTCGGTGACTTCGTGAATGTCGCCCAGGTCATGATCGATCAGTTCCTGGCATCGGGTCTCACCAAGTGGGGCCAGTATTCGAGGCTTTCGCTCCTGCTGCCTCACGGATACGAGGGTCAGGGTCCCGAGCACTCCAGTGCACGTCTGGAGCGGTTCCTCCAGCTCTGCGCGGAGGGCAACATGCGGGTCACCTATCCGACCACTCCCTCTCAGTACTTCCACATGCTTCGTCGTCAGGCGCTGCGTCGCCCCGAGCGCCCGATGATCGTCATGACACCGAAGAGTCTGCTTCGGCACCCTGCGGCGACCTCGCAGGTTTCCGAGCTGACCACGGGCGGATTCCGGCACGTCATCGCGGACCCCACGGTCGA